>NZ_JBFBHW010000015.1:0-188523 GCF_040685395.1 Kitasatospora sp. NPDC088779
CACACCCCCTTAAAACCCCACACTCTCTTCTTTCCGTCCCGGCCCGGCCCCTGCCCCCCCCCTCCGGCCCGCCCCCCCGCCGCCCCTCGTCGGGGCGGCGGGACCGGGACCCCAGCCGTCAGCCGTCAGCCGTTGGGGAGGATGACGGCGCGCCCGTTGATCCGGCCGCTGTGCAGGCGCTCGTAGGCGAGCGGCGCCTCGTCGATCCCGTAGGTCTCGACGTGCACGTCCACCGCGCCGGCCCGGGCGAGGTCGAGGACCTCGATCAGCTCACCGCGGGTGCCCCAGTACGGGGAGGACACCGAGACCTCGTACGGCAGGGCGCCGAAGCCGACGGCCAGGGTGCCGCCGCCGAGGCCGACGATCGTCACGTCGCCCTCCACCGCCGCCATCGCTCCGGCCGCGGCCGCCGTGGGCGGGGCGCCGACGAAGTCCAGCACCACCTGGGCGCCGATGCCGCCGGTGAGTTCGCGCACCCGGGCGGGCGCGGAGGCGTCGGAGCGGACCGTCTCGTGCGCGCCGACGCCGCGGGCCAGCGCGAGCTTCTCCTCCGTCACGTCCAGGGCGATCACCCGGGCCGCGGTCATCGCGCGCAGCAGCTGGATCGCGACGTGCCCCAGGCCGCCGGTGCCGATCACCACGGCGGTGCTGCCGGGCGTCAGCTTGCCGAGCGAGCGCTTGATGGCGTGGTACGGGGTCAGGCCGGCGTCCGTGAGCGGCACGGCCCGGACCGGGTCGAGGCCGCCGAGCGGCACCAGGTGCCGGGGGCTGTCCACCACCATGTACTCGGCCATCGCCCCGGGGGCGCCCAGGCCGGGCGGGCGGATGCCCAGTTCGGCGGCGCGCAGGCAGTAGTTCTCCTTGCCCTCCGCGCACTTGGCGCAGTTGCCGCAGCCCCACGGCCCGTAGACGGCGACCGGTTCGCCCTCGGCCAGGCCGGTCACGCCCGCGCCGAGCGCGGCCACGGTGCCGACGCCCTCGTGCCCGAGGGTGAGCGGCAGGGGGAAGGAGAGGCGCTCGGCGGGCATGCTCATCACGGCGATGTCGGAGTGGCACACCCCCGCCGCGGTGACCTTGAGCAGGACCTGGCCGGGGCCGGGCTCCGGATCGGGGACGGTGACCACCTCGGGGGCGGCGCCGACGCTGCGGTACTGGACTGCCTTCATGGGTTTCGGACTCCCTCTCTCGGTCCCCCCGGACTTGCCTGTCCCCCCGGTTGCGCTGCCCCGGCTCCCGGACGGGCCGGTGGCGGGCCGGTCAGCGGGCCGCGTAGGCGCCGTCGACCAGGTGGTAGCTGCCGTGGATGAAGGAGGCCCGGTCGGAGAGCAGGAAGGCGGTCAGTTCGGCGACCTCCTCGGCGCGGCCGAGCCGGCCGGCCGGGTGCAGGGCGACCAGTGCCTGCCGGGCCTCCTCGTCGGCCGCGCTCAGCAGCGGGGTGTCGATGAAGCCCGGGCCGACGGCGTTGATCCGCACGCCCTGCGCGGCGTACTCCAGGGCGGCGGTCTTGGTCAGGCCCACCACGCCGTGCTTGGCGGCGGCGTAGGCGGGCGAACCGGCGAAGCCGTTGGTGCCCAGGATCGAGGCCATGTTGACGACGGCGCCGCCGCCGGCCGCCAGGATGGCGGGGATCTCGTAGCGCAGCGAGTAGAAGACGCCGTCGAGGTTGGTGGCCAGGACCCGGCGCCACTGCTCGGGCTCGTACGCGCCGGTGGGGGCCTTCGCGCCGCTGATGCCGGCGTTGTTGACGGCCAGGTGCAGGGCGCCGAGGCCGTCCACGGTGGCCTGGACGGCGGCCCGCACCGACTCCGGGTCGGTGACGTCCGTCCCGATCGCCAGGGCCCGGGCGCCGGCGGCCTCCAGTTCGGCGGCGGCCTTGCGGGCGCCCTCCAGGTCGAAGTCGGCGACGGCGACGGCCGCGCCGCCGGCCGCCAGGCGGCGGGCCACGGCGAGGCCGATGCCGGAGGCACCACCGGTGACCAGTGCGGCCTTGCCGGTGAACTCCTGGGGGTGGTCGGTGCCGGTCATGGCGTACGTCCTTTCGTGCGGGTGCGCCGGGGGCGCGGTGGTTCAGGCCGCCGGGCCGTCGGGGGGCGGTTCGGCGGCGAGCAGGTCGAAGGCCCGTTCCACGAGGTCGGGCAGATCCGGTTCGTCGGCGCCGACGGGGTGGCGGACCCAGGCGCGGGAGGCGGCCTGGAGGGCCGCCACGCCGAGGCCGACGGCGACGGCCGGGCGCAGGTCGTACTCCGCGTCCAGGCCGAGGCGGGCGGCGGCGATCCGGATGGAGGCCTCCTCCTCGTCGACGCAGATCCGCCGGTAGGCGGCGGTCAGCGAGGGCTCGGCGGCGATCAGGCCGAACAGCTCCCGCACGCCGGGGCGCCGGTGCCAGGCCGGGTCCCGCTCGTCGCCCAGCCAGACCCGCAGCGCCGCGCGGTAGGCGGCCACCGGGGCCTCGGCGGCGGGGCGGGCCGCCAGCGTCGCGTTGATCCGGCCGAAGTCGGCGCGCAGGCAGTCCAACACGGCGTCCTCGCGGGAGGCGAAGTATCGGCTGAAGGTGCGGCGGGAGACGTCGGCCCGGTCGGTGACGTCCTCGACGGAGACGGCGGCCAGGCCGCGGTCCAGCACCAGCTGGAGGGCGGCGGCGGCCAGTGACTCGCGGGTGCGGCGCGCCTTGCGGTCACGCCGCCCCTCGGTGCTGTGCTCGGCCTTCTCGGTGGTCACGGGAGCCACCGTACACCCGGAAATGTCTCATTGGGACATGAGTCCCGACGGGACGCGAACCCGCCCCGGGCCCCGCGGGAAGGCGGGGGCCGGGGCGGGCTCGGAGGCGGGTCGAGTGGAACGGGTCAGGCCGACGGTTCAGGCGGCCGGGTCAGGCGGGGACTATCGCGAAGGAGCCGTTGCTGAGCGGGGTCTCGGTGTAGGGGCCGCTGTTGATGGCCTGCGGGGAGTAGCCGTCGAAGACCTGGCCGTTGACCGTGACGCCGGAGAAGTCCAGGCGGCTGAAGGAGGGGTAGCTCTGGCTCGGGGACTCGATCACGGCCTCGGCACTGACGTTCTGGCCGTCGAGCTGCTGGCGGGTGCTCTCGCTCCAGCCCTTGGTGGTGTCGGTGATCTGCAGGGTGTAGCCGGAGCCGCCGTCGTTGACCACCGAGGCGGTGAAGCTGTCACCGGCGCCCACCGGGTCGCTGAAGTACTGCGGCGGGGCCGGGTACATCTCGTACCAGGCCGAGTAGACCGGGGAGCCGCTGGAGCAGTCGGCCTGGACACCGGTCTGCTCGACGGTCTGCGAGCCGTAGCCGTCGATGCCGACCCACGGGGCGAACAGGTCGTTGGCGGTGTTGCACTGCACGGCGGGCATGGTCCAGGAGCCGGAGACGCTCTGGAAGCCGCTGCCCTGGGCGACGTAGCCGCCCCAGACTCCGCCGTCGTAGCGGGCGCCGTGGCCGAAGCGGTGCGCGGCGCCGTAGCCGTGCGCGGCGGTGTGGGTGGCGGGGGCGGCGGTCGCGGGGGTCGCGGCCGCAGCGGCCGGGAGGGCCAGCAGGGCGGCGAGCACGAGCCGGCCGGTGCGGGAAAGGGCCATGGGGGGCTCCTTCACTGGGGGTTGAGGGGGTGCCGCCCAGCTTGCGGGCGCCGCGGGCGGGCCGGGAAGGGAGCCGCGTGGGCAGGAACCCGACATGGCGGGAACATGTCGACCGATCAATCCCTTGATTTCGGGCACCGAGTGGCGCACAGTCGGCTCGTCCACTGCCGGTGGAGGGCGAGGAGGGCGCAGTGTCGGGGACGGGCATGCTCGCCGGACTCGGCCTCGGCACGGTCGAGGAACAGCTCTACCTGCGGCTGCTCGGCGTCCAGGCCGCCGACCCGCAGCGGTTGGCCGCCCAGATGAACCTCCAGGCCTCGATCGTGCTCGCGGCGCTGGTCTCGCTGGCCGCTCAGGGGCTCGTGGAGGCCTGCGCGGCCGGGGCCTGGGCGGCGGTGCCGCCGGACGTGGCGGTGGAGGAACTGCTGCTGCGGCGCGAGGTCGAACTGCGGCGCGCCCGGGGGCGGATGGGCGAGCTGATGCGCGCCTACCGGCAGGGCCGGGACGGCAGCGGCTCCGACGGGCCGGCCGAGGTGATCTGCGGGCGCAGGTCGGTCGCCGAGCTGTGGCGCACCCTGCAACAGGGGGTGCGCCGGCAGTTGCGGGTCCTGGACCGGCCCCCGTACATCCGGCGCAGCGATCCGCAGACCGAACTGGCCCTGCTGGCAAGGGGGGTGACGACCAGGGTGGTGTACCACAGCCAG
The DNA here is from genome assembly GCF_040685395.1 of Kitasatospora sp. NPDC088779. Taxonomy (NCBI): domain Bacteria; kingdom Bacillati; phylum Actinomycetota; class Actinomycetes; order Kitasatosporales; family Streptomycetaceae; genus Kitasatospora; species Kitasatospora sp. NPDC088779. The sequence continues at coordinate 4,285 of NZ_JBFBHW010000015.1, forward strand.
GTGCTGCGCGATCCGGAGCGCCTGGCGGAGATCCACTCCTTCACCACGGCCGGGGAGCAGGCCCGGGTGCACACCGAACTGCCGCTGAAGCTGGCGCTGTTGGACGACCGCTGGGCGCTGCTGCCGGTCAGCGCGGGCACCGAGCTGCAGAGCGTGCTGCTGATCCGGCCCTCCACCCTGCTGGACGCGCTGGCCGGGCTGTTCGAGCTGTACTGGGCGCAGGCGATGCGGCTGCCCGCCCTGCCGGAGGAGAACCCGGAGGACCGGCACCGCCGGCTGCTCCCGCTGCTCGCGGCGGGGCTCACCGACGAGTCGATCGCCCGCCAGCTGGGGGTGTCCACCCGGACGGTGCAGCGCTGGGTGCGGGAGCTGATGGACCGGTTCGGGGCCCGGACCCGGTTCCAGGCGGGCATCCAGGCCGCCCGGGCCGAGCTGCTGTGAGCCGGCTGCGCCACCGTCGGGCCGGCCGCCGGGGCCGGAGGCCTGGCCGAGCGGCCTGAAGGCCGCCGCCGAGGGCGGTACCGCGGGCGGTACCGAGGACATCGCCGACGGCGCCCGGGCCGGCTCCCGCACACGCGGGCCCCGCCCCGCTCCGCGCGAGTGCGCAGGTCAAGGCCGGGCCGGGTGCGCGCGGGAGGCCCGGTGACCGGGAGAATGGTGCGGACAGTTCACCGGAAGTACAGAGAAAGCGAACCCCCACCATGGATCTCGGCGTGCGCTGGAAGCTGCACGGTGACGGGCGTACGCCCGCGCCGGGGGCGGTCGTCCGCCCCGACGAACGGCTCTCCTGGCCCCGCACGGCAGGGCTCGGCGCCCAGCACGTGGTGGCCATGTTCGGCGCGAGCTTCGTGGCGCCCGTGCTGATGGGGCTCAACCCCAACCTCGCGATCATGATGTCCGGCGTCTCGACGATCATCTTCCTGCTGGCCACCCGCGGCCGGGTGCCCAGCTACCTCGGCTGCTCGCTGTCCTTCGTGGGCGTGGCCGCGGTGATCCGGGCGCAGGGCGGCACCAGCGCGACCGTGACCGGTGCGGTGTTCGTGGTGGGCGCGGCACTGTTCCTGGTGGGCCTCGCGGTCCAGCGGTTCGGGGCGCGGATCATCCACGCGGCGATGCCGCCGATCGTGACCGGCGCGGTCGTCATGCTGATCGGCTTCAACCTCGCCCCCGTCACCGCGTCGACCTACTGGCCGCAGGACCAGTGGACGGCGCTGCTGGTGATGCTGTTCACCGGTCTGGCCGTGGTGTGCCTGCGCGGCTTCTGGTCGCGCGTGGCGATCTTCCTCGGGCTGCTCTTCGGGTACGGGATCTCCTGGCTGTTCGACCAGGTCTTCGGCAAGATCCACTCGGTGGACGCGGGCGGCCACCTCACCGACCACTGGCGCCTGGACCTGTCGGGCGTCGGCAAGGCGGACTGGATCGGCCTGCCCGCCTTCCACGGCCCCTCCTTCCAGTGGTCCGCGATCCTGGTCGCCCTGCCCGTGGTGATCGCGCTCGTCGCGGAGAACGCCGGGCACGTCAAGGCCGTGGGCGAGATGACCGGCCAGACGCTGGACGACAAGCTCGGCGTCGCGATCTCCGCCGACGGCGTCGGCTCCATGCTCTCCACCGCGCTCGGCGGCCCGCCGAACACCACCTACTCCGAGAACATCGGCGTCATGGCCGCCACCCGGGTCTACTCCACCGCCGCCTACTGGGCCGCGGCCGGCTTCGCGCTGCTGTTCGGCGTCTGCCCGAAGTTCGGCGCCGTCGTCGCCGCGATCCCCGGCGGGGTGCTCGGCGGCATCACCGTCATCCTGTACGGCATGATCGGCCTGCTCGGCGCGCAGATCTGGATCAAGTCCAAGGTGGACCTGCGCAACCCGCTGAACCTGGTGCCGGCCGCCGCGGGCATCATCATCGGCATCGGCAACGTCACCCTGAAGTTCACCGACACCTTCAGCCTCAGCGGCATCGCGCTGGGCACCCTGGTCGTCATCACCGGCTACCACACGCTGCGGGCGCTGGCCCCCGCACACCTCAAGACGCAGGAGCCGCTGCTGGACGAGGGCACCTCCTCCTACGACGAGGGGTCCGGCGAGGACGGCGAGTCGGGCGGGGCGCAGCGGCGCACCCCGTAAGCGGGGCGGTGGCCGTGGCCGTGGCGGCGCCCTCGGCCACGGCTACGGCTACGGCTGGAGCCGACCGGCGGAAGTGACCGAAAGGTACTTCCGCCCGTGCTTCCGCCTGGCCCGACGGGCCGTCAGGTGGTCGAATCGCTCCGTGCACCCGGGCCGGCCGGCCCGGGCGCGTCCGTTCCGGCCACTCATCCCCCCGGGAGAGGCATGTCCCTTCTGTCGCACCACCGCAAGGTCGCCGTCGGCGCCGTGGCCCTCGCCACGCTCGCGATCTCCTGCGGCTCGGCCACCGCGAGCAGCTCCGCCGTCGTCGCCGGCCCGACCGGGGCCGCCGCGGCGGGCAAGGTCCTCTGGACCCCGAGCATCAGCAAGGGCCCGTCCTCCTTCGCCTCCGTCCAGTGCGCGTCGGGGAACTTCGACGTCGTCAAGGACCCCGCCAAGGGCAGTGTGTGGCGGGCGTTCCAGGCCGCGGGCGAGGAGCGCTGCGAGACGCTCAGCCCCAACCTGAAGGAGGGCGACACCTTCTACCTCGGCTGGTCGTCCAAGGTGGACATCCAGGACTCCAACAGCCGCTACGTCTTCCAGCTCAAGTGCTCGCCGAGCACCGACACGGCGAACCACCCGATCGAGATCGACGCGACGACCGGACGCATCCGCCTCCAGGAGTGGGACACCGACCACGTCGCGCACTCGCTGTGGACGGCGCCGACCACCAACGGCCAGTGGCACTCGTACGCGCTGAAGATCCGCCTGGGCCGCACCGACGGCACCATCGACTTCTGGTTCGACGGCGTGAAGCAGACCTTCACCACCGGCTCGGGCACCTTCACGGGCACCACCTGGGACGGCGACCGCAACTACCTCAAGTGGGGCTCCTACCACCCCTCCTCGGGCGACGCGACGAACACGTTCACCAGCCCGATCATGGCGACCACCCTGGAAGCGGCCACGGCCGGCTCGTAACGACGCCCGGCCCAGATCCTGTCCGGAGGCCCGGACCGCAGCTCGCGGTCCGGGCCTCCGGCCTTTTCCGGCACGGCGCCGGAGCTCGTCACGGCCGCCCGCCGCCGGGCCGACCCGCCCTCCCCCGCCGGCCGATCAATTCGCAGCACCCGAGCGGCCCGATCGGTGAATTCCCCCGGACATCGACCGGTGCGACGTGACCCCGGTCACACGATCGGGGTCCTCGGGGGCCTCCGGGTGAGAAGGGTCACGCCCGGCGGGCGGGCGGGCGCCCGGACGGCGACAGGGCCCGGCAGGACTGGGCGGACGGGGTCGCGACACGGTCCGAGGTCCTGTCCGCTTCGGGACCTTGGTCGCGACTTCGGCCGACCTTCGGCCCGGTGGCGCCCCCCTCGCACCCGGGCAACCGTGGACGGTCGCCCGGTGTGAGCGGGCGATGGCGCCGTCCGCCGGACGGCGTCCTTCCCTGCCGTCTACCCGGCGCACGGTGAGCGGGCCATCCGCCGCCGTACGCTCCGGAGGACCCCCAGCACATGTCCCAGACCATCGACAACGCCCCGTATACCGCCTTCCACCGGAGACTGGCCCTCGCCTGCTCCGGTGGGCCGCTGCTCGACGGCTACATCCTGAGCATCGTCGGCGTCGCCCTGATCGGGATGCGACCCGAGCTCGGCCTGTCCACCGCGGAGGTCAGCCTGATCGGCGCCGCCGCGCTGGTGGGCATGTTCGTCGGCGGCGCGCTCTTCGGCGTGCTGACCGACCGGATCGGCCGGGAGGTGATGTACACCGCCGACCTGCTCGTGATGGTCGCCTGCTCGGTGCTCTCCTTCTGGGTCGACACGGTGTGGGCGATCGCCGTGCTGCGCTTCGTGCTCGGCATGGCCGTGGCCGCCGACTACCCCATCGCCACCTCCCTGCTCGCCGAGTGGCTGCCCGCCAAACAGCGCGGGCGGCTGCTCGGTCAGCAGATCATCGCCTGGTACGCCGGCTCCGTGCTCGCCTACGTGGTGGGCTACGCGTTCCTGGAGCTGGCCGGGCCCGGCAGTTGGCGGTGGATGCTCGCGAGTTCCACGGTGCTGTGCGTGGTGTTCCTGGTGATCCGCCGCGGCACGCCGGAGTCCCCGCGCTGGCTGGCCGCCCACGGGCGGGTCGGCGACGCGGTGCGCGTGGTCGAGAAGCACCTCGGCGTACGGGTGGACGGCCGCGAGCTGATGCCCGACCCGGCCGAGCGCGGCCGCCCCGGCGGGCTGCGCCTGCTGATGACCCCGCCCTACCGGCGCCGCACCCTGTTCTGCGGCCTGTTCTTCCTCTGCCAGGTCGGCCCGCTGTTCGCGATGCTCACCTTCGGCCCGCAGATCCTCTCCTCCTTCGGCATGCCCGGCGGCACCGTGATGGAGACCCTGGGCACCGGGCTGATCAGCCTCGTCTTCCTGCTCGGCTGCTACCCGGCCCTGCGCCTGATCGACACCCGCGGCCGGCGCCCCGTCATCATCTGGTCGTTCGCCCTGATGGCCGTCCCGCTGGCCCTGCTGGGCGTGTGGCCCACCGCCCCGGCGGCCGTCGCCCTGACGGCGCTGTGCGCGTACGCCTTCCTGTGCGGCGGGCCCAACGTCCTCGACTGGACCTACCCCAACGAGCTGTTCCCCACCGAGATCCGGGCGACGGCGGTGGGTGTGGCGACCTCGGTGAGCCGGATCGGCGCGGCCGTCGGCACCTACCTGCTGCCGCTGTCGCTGTCCGGACTGGGCACCGGTCCGACCATGCTCATCGCGGCCGGCACCACCGTGGTCGGCCTGCTGGTGTGCGTGCTGTGGGCCGAGGAGACCCGGGGCACCGCCCTGGGCGCCGCCCCGGCCGCCGGCCGCACGGCCGCCAGGCCGGCCGTCCCGGGCCAGCGTGTCCCGCAGACGGCGCGCTGAGGGTGCGCCGAGGTGCACTGACGGCCACCGTGTGACGCACCGGCGGCGCTGTCCGGGACCTTCCGGGCGGCGCCGCCCGGCCGACCGGGGCTGAAGTGTGACGCTCGTCACAGTCGATCGGAACGGCTCGCCGACGCCCTCGGGGCGGTGCGGGACGGCCGGCGCCCCGGCGTCGCCGCCTGTCGCGCCGGAGGGCGGGCGGGCTGCCGCAAGAACGGGCCGCGCCCGCCGCCGCCGGCCGTCCGACCTGGGGCGGCGGGACTCGCAGGTCGGGAGCCGGCGCCGGCGCCGCTCGCCCGCTTCACCCCTCGGCCCGTCCGCCCGCGACGGGCCGCCGCAGCACATCGCGGTGGTCGCCCCGTGGCGCGAAGCTGGCCGATCCCGGGCTGGTCGGCGGATTCTCGCTGAACCCGACTCAGATGTTCATCCGTAGGTTATGCGACGGTCGACCGGTGGTGGGCCGCTGGACGGAGGGATGGACGATGGGACGAGTTCTGACCGAATTGGTGGGCGACGCGGCGACGTTCGCCGAGGCGCTGGAAGAACGCCGGCCGCAGGTGTTCCGCACCGCGGGCTGGCCGGCGGGGCTGCCCCGGCCGGGCGAGTTGGACGAGGCGCTGCGCGGCGGACTGCTGCGGGTGCCCTACGTCGAGATGGTCCGGGCGGGTGCGGTCGTACCGCCCGCGGAGTTCTGCACGACCCGGGTGGTCGCCGGGCGCCGGGAGGAGGGCTTCGCCGACCCTGACCGGATCGCCGCCCTGCTGGCCGACGGCGCCACGCTGCTGCTGCCGCAGCTGGACCAGTGGCACGCGCCGGTGCGCGCGCTGGCCACCGACATCGCGGTCGAACTGGGCCGCCGGACCGAGGCGTTCTGCTTCGCGACGGGTGCCGGCCGGCGCGGGCTGGACGTGCACCGGGACGACGCGGACGTGCTGGTCGTCCAGCTCGCGGGAAAGAAGGAGTGGACGGTCCACGAGGCCCCCGCCGACGGGCGCTGGCGCCCGGGGCTGGCCCCCGAACCCGGCGCGGTGGCGCTCAACTCGGTGCTCGGGCCGGGCGAGGTGCTGTACGTGCCGCGCGGGGCACCACACACCGCGACGGGCCACCAGGGCCTGTCGGTACACCTCTCGTTCACGATCCGGGAGGCGGGCACGGGGCAGCTGCGCGGCGCCGTCGGCGAGTGGCTGGCCGGCGGCGACTGGGCGGCCGGGCTGCCGGAGCGCCCGGCGAAACCGGCGGAACTGCTGGACACGGCCGCGGAGGTGCTGCGACTGGGCCGCGCCCGGCTGGCCGAACTGACCCCGCAGGAGCTGCTGCGGCTGGCCCGGGGGCCGCTGCCCGCGCCGGTGACGGACGACGGTCAGGCGGCGCCGGGTCACGGACCGCTGGCCGCCGGCGGCTGAGCCGGGCCGAGACCGGGCGGGGCCTGAACGCACGAGGGCGCGGTTGCCCGGACCGTCTGGTCCGGGCAACCGCGCCCCGTAGTGCCGGTACTGCTACCGGACTAGATGCACCACGGACGGGTGCAGGACCCCTCACAGGAGATGCTGAACGCGGACTCCTCCTGCTCGCCGAGCTCGGTCGAGACCAGGTCCTGCACGTCAAGGTCGAACAGCTCCAGCATGTTGTCGGCCATGAGGGCCTCCCTTCGTCAGTGCCACGGTTGACCGCGGCGGACTGCAGCGGACGTTAGGCACTCCTGCATGGGCCCAGCAATGGTTCTGCACGGATGAATGGATTAACTCAGCCAAAAATCGAAACAGTTCGATCGATGGTGGACAGTTTTCGATCGCCGAGGTAGACACGACCCGACCCGCCGTCAGGAGTGCGAGCCGCGTGGCGGCATCGGTACGGGGCGTGTGGCATGAGGCACCGAGGCACGAGGAGCACAGTGGTCGAGACGCACGGAGCGCCCCAGGACGGACTCTTCACCGCGACCGGCCCGGTCCTGCTGCGGACACCCGCGCTGCCGCGCTCGCACCGCCACACCGTCCCGGCCGACCCCGCGCACCCCGCGCCGGGGTCCGCCGAGACCGCGCCGGGGTCCGCCGAGACCGCGCTCCTGACGTACCTCGCCGAGGCCGCCGCCGACCCGGCCCTGCGCGAGGCGATCGAGCTCTCCAGCCCCTCCCTGGCCGACCTACTCGACCAGGTCGCCGCAGGCACCGTGCCCCGCCCGGCCGCGCTGCGCCGGGCGGCCGAGGCGGTCAGCCGCTACCGGTTGCGGATGGCCACCCGGCCGACGCCGTTCGGGCTGATGGCCGCGGTGGTGCCGGCGCGCTTCGGCGCGGCGGCCAAGGTCCGCTGGGGCGGGGCCGACCGCCGCGCCCTGCGGCCCGACCTGGGCTGGCTGCTCCCGCTGCTCGACCGGCTGCGGACCGACCCTGCGGTGCTGCCCGGCCTGCGGCTGGCCGTGGACCAGCAGGCCCGGCTGCGCGGCGGTCGCCTGGTGCTGCCGTACCTGCCCGAGCGTCGGCCCGCCGCCGCCGGTGCCGAGGCGGAGCCGGTCGCCGAACGGACCGTACGGGCCACCGCCGTCGTCCGGGCCGCGATCCGGACCGCCGCCGAGCCGGTCCGGCACTGCGACCTGCTGGCCGCGCTGACCGCCGACTTCCCCACGGCCCCGGCCGAGGCCGTCGCGGCCCTGGTCCGCTCGCTGGTCGGCCAGGGCTTCCTGCTCACCGACCTGACGCCTCCGGCGGACAGCACCGACCTGCTCGGCCATGTGCTCGACCGGATACCCGCAGACCACCCGGTGCACCCCGAACTGGCGGCCGTCCGGAGCGCGTTGGCGCAGGCCGCCGCCCTGCCCGGCGGGCAGGCCACCGACCTGCTGCGCGAACTCCGGACCCGGATGACCCGGCTCGCCCCGGCCGACCGCCCGCTCCACGCGGATCTCGCCCTGGACGCCGAGGTGGTCCTGCCGGACCAGGTCCGCACCGAGCTGGAGAGGACCGCCGCGCTCCTCTGGCGCCTGTCGCCGCCGGCCCCCGGGCCCGAGCACCTGCGCGCGTACCACGCGGAGTTCGTCGAGCGGTACGGCACGGACAGCCCCGTCCCACTGGCCGAACTGCTCGACCCCGACACCGGCCTGGGCCCGCCGGCCGGCTACCGGCGCCCGGCCGGCCCCCGCGGCACGGCCAACCCCCAGCCCGCCCGGGCCCGCACCGACGCCGACGCGGCCCGCGACCGGTTGCTGGCCGAACTGGCGGCGGGCGCCCTCGCCGACCGGGAGCCGGACGGCGCGCTGCCCGAAGTGCTCCTGGACGACGACCTGCTGGCCCGGCTGGCCCCGCCGCGCGACGAGACGGGCGGCGCCGTCGACACCCCGCCCGCATCCCTGGAGCTGTACGCCGAACTGGCGGCGGACTCCCTGGAGGCGCTGGACGCCGGGGACTTCCGACTCGTGCTCTCCCCTGTCGCCGGCAGTGACCGCGCCGGAGCCACCTTCGGCCGCTTCGCCACCCTGCTCGCGGGTGCGGGGGGCGACCGCGGCCCGGGTGCCGAACCGGGCGCGGACCCGGGCCGGTCGGCGGACGACCCCGCGGCGGCCGGCGGGGCACTGCTGGCCGAGGCCGCCGGGTCCGTGCAGTCCGCTGGGCCCACCGGATCCGGCGACCACGGCGCACTCGAAGCGCACCTGGAGTTCACCCCGTACCGCGCGCGCCATGCCAACATCGCCCTGACCCCGCGCTGGCTCGACCACCGGGTGGTGGTCAGCGCCTTCGCCGACCCGGGCGGCCCCTCCGTACTTCCGTTGGACGACCTGGTCGTGCTGGCCGACCCCGACCGGCTCGCGGTGTACTCCCGCCGCCTCGGCCGCGAGGTCCGCGTCGCCACCCATCACGTGCTCAACCTGCGCAGCGGTGCGCCCAACGCGGCCCGTTTCCTCCAGGAGGTGACGCTGACCGGGCAACGGCCCTGGCAGCCCTGGGACTGGGGGGCGGCGAGCAGCGCGCCCGTGCTGCCGCGCGTCCGCCGGGGCCGGGTGGTGCTGGCCCCGGCCACCTGGCGGCTGACCGCGCCCGTCCCGGCGGCCTCCGCCCCGTTCGAGCAGTGGGACGAGGGCCTGGCCCGCTGGCGCCGACGCTGGGGAGTGCCGGCCGCCGTCCGCCTGATCAGCGGCGACCAGCGGATCAGCCTGGACCTCGACCTCCCGTGGCACCGGCGGCTGTTGCACAGCCAGGCGCGGTCCGCCGAGCCCACCGTGCTCCAGGAGGACCCCAACCCGGCCGGCGACGGCGGCTGGCTGTGCGGACCGGATGGTGCGCGGACCGCCGAACTGGTGGTCCCGCTGCGCCGCAGCACGACCGGGCCGACCGCGTCCGGACCTCGCCGCCCGCTGCCCGCCCGGCGCGACCGGACCGTCGAACTCCCCGGCGGATCCTGGCTGTTCGCCCGGCTGGCGGCCACCGAGGCGCGCCAGGAGGAGATCCTGGTCGAACACCTGCCCCGGCTGCTCGACGCCCTGCCCGCCGACGTGGACCGCTGGTTCTTCATCCGCTATCAGGACTCCGCGCCGCATCTGCGGCTGCGTTTCCACGGTGCGCCGCCGGTCCTCGCCGCCCGACTGCTGCCCACCGTGCACGACTGGGTGCGGGAGCTGCACCGGGCCGGGCTCGCCGCCGACCTGCGCCTGGAGGGGTACGCGCCGGAGACCGACCGCTACGGCGGCGCCGAGGTGCTCGCCGACGCCGAACGGGTCTTCCAGGCCGACAGCCTGGTCGCGCTGGCGGCGCTGCGACTGGCCCGGGCGGAGCGCTCGCTCTCCCGGGACCTGCTCGCCGCCGTGAACCTCGCCGGCACCGCGCAGGCCTTCCTGGCCGGCCGCGCGGGGCAGTCGGCGGGGCAGCCAGCGGGGCAGCCGGTGGGAGACCGCGTTCCTGACGACGGGCCCGAGGGCCGCACCGACCTCCCCACCAGTCTCTCCGCCGACCTCCCCACCGGCCTCCCCACCGACCGGCAGGCCGTCGCGCCGGCCGTCCCCGGCGTGCCCTCGGTCGGGACCTGGCTGGCGGGGGTCTATCCGAAGTCGGAGCGCCACCACCAGGCGTTCCGGGCCCAGCGCGCGGCCGCGTTGCGGGCGATCGGCCCCGACGGGCCGACCGTCCCGGCGGGCGGCCTGCTGCCCGCCGACCCCGCGCTGGCCGACGCCTGGCGGCAGCGGGCCGTCGCACTCGCGCGGTACGCGTCCCGGGTGGAGCCGTCGTCGGCCGACCCGGTGCTGGCCTCGCTGCTGCACATGGGCCACAACCGGCTGATCGGGATCGACCGCGAGGCCGAACGCCGGGCCTACGCACTGGCCCGAGGCGCCGTCGAGGCCCACCGGGCCCGCCGCTCCAGCCCGCGGGAGGGGCGATGAACACGACGGATCCGATCCGCGCCGTGGCCGAGTCGCTCAGCAGGCCCGGTGCGCTCGAAGAACCGGCCGCCGGCACCACGACGCCCTCGGCGTCCGCGCCGCCCCCAGCGGCGCACGCGCTCGGGGCCGGCCGCAGCGGCGCCGCGCTCGCGCTCGCCGTACTGGCCGACCGTGAGGACGACGCCGCGCTGCGCCGCGCCGCGCACGGGCACCTCGCGGCCGCCGTGAAAGCCCCCGGGGCGATGCGGGGCGGCGGACTCTTCTCCGGCGCCGCCGCGATCGCCTTCGCCGCCCGCACCATGGCGCGGCGCCCCGGCGAGTACCGCACGCTGCTCGACGGGCTGACGCCCCGGGTCCGGCAGGCCGCGGCCGGGCGCGTCGCCGACCTGCGCGCCGATCTGGCCGCCGGCACGGGCCTGCGCGCACACACCTTCGACGCCGTCTCGGGCGCGGCGGGCCTGGGCCGGCTGCTGCTCGCGCTGGAGCCGGCCGGACCGGCACTGGCCGACCTGCTCACCGCGCTGGTCGCGCTGGCCGAGCCGACCGGCGGTGTGCTGCCGCGCTGGTGGACCGCCGGTGGACCGGGACTGCCCGGCGCGGATCCCGGGTTCCCCCGGGGGCACCTCAACCTGGGCCTGGCCCACGGGGTCCCGGGCCCGCTCGCCCTCCTGGCGCTGGCCCGGCTGCGCGGTGTGGAGGTGCCCGGGCAGGACGAGGCGATCGAGGCGCTGGCGAGTTGGCTCGCCGCCCGGCGGATCCCCGGCCCGGTCGACCCGGACAGGCCCGTCCCGACCGAGCCGGTGCCCATGGGCCCCGACCCGGCCGGGGATCGGCCCGGCGTGGGCGGGTCCTGGCCGATGACCGTACGCGTCGAGGACGAGGAGGCCGGCCGGCTGCCGGCCGACCAGCCGACGCGGGCGGCCTGGTGCTACGGAACCCCCGGTGCGGCCCGCGCGCTCTTCCTTGCGGGCGCGGCCCACGGCCGCTCCGACTGGCGGACCACCGCCGTCGCGGCGCTGACCGACACGCTGCGCGACCCCGCCGGCTGGAACCTCCAGGGCCCCGGACTCTGCCACGGCACCGGCGGCCTGCTGCGGATCGCCCAGCGGATGGCCGAGGACTCCGGCTCCGCCGAACTGACCGCCCGTCTGCCCGCGCTCGCCGCCACCGTCGCGAGCCGGCTCGACACGGCACTCGGCACCGGAGACCCGCCCGGCCTCCTGGAGGGGACGGCAGGCGCGGCCCTCGCCCTGCACGCCCACGCCCGTGCCCGTACCGCTGCGCGGGCGTCCTCGGCGGGCACCGGCGACGCCGCCGAGGAGTGGGACGCCTTCCTGCTGATCTGCTGAGCTGCTGAGCTGCTGAGCTGTTGAGCTGCTGATCATCAGGAAAGCCGTCCCGCCCGCCGGGCCGTCACTTCTCGGGGGCGCCCTACTCCACCGTCACGCTCTTCGCCAGGTTGCGCGGCTTGTCGACATCGCGGTCGAGGGCCACGGCGGCGTGGTAGGCGAGGAGTTGGAGCGGGATGTTGAGCAGCAGCGGGTCGAGCTCGGGCTCGCTCTTGGGGACGAGGACGCAGTGGTCGGCGAGCTTGTCCTCGGGGCGGCGGTGCGCGATGGCGATCACGCGGCCGGAGCGGGCCTTGATCTCACCGAGGGTGGTGAGGTTCTTGTCGAGCAGTTCGTCGTCCGGGACGAGTGCGACGGTGGGCAGTTCGGGGCTGATCAGCGCCAGCGGACCGTGCTTCAGCTCGCTCGCCGGGTAGGCCTCGGCGTGCACGTAGGAGATCTCCTTGAGCTTCTGCGCGCCCTCCCGGGCGACCGGGTAGCCGCGGACCCGGCCGATGAACATCATGCCCGCCGATCCGGCGTACTCGGCGGCGAGTTCGGCGATGGCCTCGGTCTGCGCGAGCACCTCGCGGATCTGGTCCGGCAGCGCCTTCAGGGCCGCGACGATCCGGCGGCCGTCGGCGGGCGACAGGTCGTGGATGCGGCCGAAGTGCAGGGCGAGCAGCGCGAAGGCGACCACGGTGGAGGTGAAGGCCTTGGTGGAGGCGACCGAGATCTCCGGCCCGGCGTGCAGGTACATGCCGCCGTCGCACTCGCGGGCGATGGCGCTGCCCACGGTGTTGACGACGCCGAGCACCCGGCCGCCCTTGCGCTTGATCTCCTGGACGGCGGCCAGCGTGTCGTAGGTCTCGCCGGACTGGCTGACCGCGATGTAGAGCGTGTCCGCCTCGATCACCGGGTTGCGGTAGCGGAACTCGGAGGCGGGCTCGCTGTGCGCGGGGATGCGGGAGAGTTCCTCGATCAGCTGGGCGCCCATCTCGCCGGCGTAGTAGGCGGATCCGCAGCCGAGGATCTTCACCCGGCGGATCTCGCGCAGCTCCCGGGCGTCCAGGTTGAGGCCGCCGAGGTGCGCGGTGGAGAAGCGCTCGTCGAGCCGGCCGCTGAGCGTGCGCTCGACCGAGCCGGGCTGCTCGTGGATCTCCTTGAGCAGGAAGTGCTCGTAGCCGCCGGTGTCGTAGGAGTCGATCTCCCAGTCCACGGTGGACGGCTGGTGGTGGGTGGTGCGGGCGTCGGTGGTGAAGGTGCGGAAGCCGTCGGCGCGGACGGTGGCCAGCTCGCCGTCCTCCAGGTGGACGACCTGGCGGGTGTAGCGGACGAGGGCGGAGACGTCGGAGGCGACGAACATCTCCTTCTCACCGAGGCCGAGCACTATCGGGCTGCCGTTGCGGGCGGCCACGATCCGGTCCGGCTGCTCGGCGTCGAGCACCGCGATGCCGTAGGTGCCGACCACCCGGGCGAGCGCGGCGCGCACCGCGTCCTCCAGCTCGACTCCCTCGCCGACGTGCGCGGCGATCAGGTGGGAGAGCACCTCGGTGTCGGTCTCGGAGCGGAACACGACGCCGTCGGCGGTGAGCTTGGCGCGCAGTTCGTCGGCGTTCTCGATGATGCCGTTGTGGACGACGGCGATCCGCTCGGCGCCGTCCAGGTGCGGGTGGGCGTTGGCGTCACTGGGCACGCCGTGGGTCGCCCAGCGGGTGTGGCCGATGCCGGTGCCGCCCTTGAACCGGGCCGGGACGGCGGCGGCCAGGTCGGCGACCCGGCCCTTGACCTTGCGGACCTTGAGCCCACCGGTGCGCCCGGTGACGGCCACGCCGGCCGAGTCGTAGCCGCGGTACTCCAGCCGGGCCAGGCCCTCCAGCAGGAAGGGGGTCGCGTCCTTGGGGCCGATGTAGGCCACGATTCCGCACATGCGTGGTCTCCTCTTCGTGAATGCCGTGAGTGCCGTAAGTGCCGTGAATGCCGTAAGTGCTGTGAATGCGCCAGTGCCGTGCCCCCCGCCCCGGCAGCGCTCAGCCGTAGACGATGCGGCGCAGCTGGCGGGCCGAGAGCTCGGGTGCCGCGACCCGGCGGGCGGGGAGTTCCTCGGCGAGCCGGGTGAAGATCCGTTCGTTGGTCAGTCCGCGTGCCTGGAGCTCGCCGTGGCGGCGGCGGACGTACTCCTCGGTGCTCTCGGAGAAGTACGCCAGCACCTCCGCCACGACCCGCGCCGCCTCCCGGGGCCCGAGCGGGCTGGTCCGGGTGAGGTGGGCGAGGAGGTCGTCGTGAGGGTGGGGTGAGCTCGGCACGAGTGAGGAGCCTAGGCCGCGCCGCCTCTGGGGCCAAGAATCCTGCCCGAAATCGGGCAGACTTTACGACTTTCAGCTCAAACAACCAGTCACATCGTCCTCCCGAGCCCCTTCCGACTCCTTCCCGACGCACCCTTGTAGCCGCACCCCTCCGACACGTAGCGTCATTTTCCGCATACGTAGCGGAAGACCGGAGGCTTGCTGATGTGCGGGATCACCGGATGGGTCGCCTTCAACCGTGACCTCACCGCCGAACGGGCCGTCGTCGACGCCATGACGGCCACCCAGATCTGCCGCGGCCCGGACGCCGGCGGCGTCCACCTGGAGCGACACGCCGCCCTCGGCCACCGCCGCCTCGCGGTGATCGACCTGGAGGGCGGCGTCCAGCCCATGACCGTCGAGCACGACGGCCGGCTGCTGGCGGCGCTCACCTACAGCGGCGAGGTCTACAACCACCGCGAGCTGCGCGCGGAACTGAAGGCGGCCGGACACCGCTTCCGCACCCGCAGCGACACCGAGGTCGTGCTGCACGCCTACCTGGAGTGGGGCGAGGGCCTGGCCGAACGCCTCAACGGGATGTTCGCCTTCGCGATCTGGGACGCCCGCAGCGAGGAACTGCTGCTGGTCCGCGACCGGATGGGCGTCAAGCCGCTGCACTACCACCTCACCCCCGACGGCGTGATCTTCGGCTCCGAGGTGAAGGCCATCCTGGCCCACCCCGCCGTCCGCCCGGTGGTCGACCTGGACGGGCTGCGCGAACTGCTCGCCTTCACCCGCACCCCGGGCATCACCCCCTACCGGGGCATCGTCGAGGTCCGGCCCGGGCACGTCGTCCGGGTCCGCCGCGAGGGCGTGTCGGTGCGCCGCTACTGGGCGCTGGAGGCGCGCGAGCACACCGACACCCTCGAGGCCACCGTCGCCACCGTCCGGGCCCTACTGGACGACATCGTCCACCGCCAGCTCGATTCGGACGTCCCGCTCTGCTCGCTGCTCTCCGGCGGCCTGGACTCCAGCGCCGTCACCGCCCTCGCCGCCCGGGTCCTGCGGGCCGAGGGCGCCGGCCCGGTGCGCTCCTTCGCCGTCGACTTCGCCGGCCAGAGCGAGAACTTCCACGCCAGCGAGGTCCGGCCGACCCTGGACGGCCCGTACGCCCGGCTGCTGGCCGAGCACGTCGGGGCCGACCACAACGTGATCGAGCTGGACGCCGCCGCGCTCACCGACCTCGCCCAGCGGGACGCCGTCCTGCGCGCCCGCGACCTGCCCGGCGGCTTCGGCGACATGGACATCTCGCTGCTGCTGCTCTTCCAGGGCGTGCGCCGCCAGTCCACCGTCGCCCTGTCGGGCGAGTCCGCGGACGAACTGTTCGGCGGCTACCGCTGGTTCCACGACCCGAAGGCCGTCGCCGCCGACGACTTCCCCTGGGCGGTCTCGCTGACCGGCCTCGGCGGCCAGGGCACAGGACCGCGCGAACACCTGCTCGACGCCGGCCTGCTCGCCGAGCTCGACCTGCCCGGCTACCGGCGGGCCCGCTACCACGAGGCACTCGCCGAAGTCCCGCACCTGCCGGACGCCGATCCGCTGGAACGGCGGATGCGCGAGATCTCGTACCTCCACCTGACCCGCTTCGTCTGCATCCTGCTCGACCGCAAGGACCGGATGAGCATGGCCAACGGTCTGGAGGTGCGGGTGCCGTTCTGCGACCACCGGCTGGTCCAGTACGTCTTCAACACGCCGTGGGCGATGAAGCACTTCGACGGCCGGGAGAAGAGCCTGCTGCGCGCCGCCGTCCGGGACGTGCTGCCGGACGCCGTCGCCGACCGGGTGAAGAGCCCGTACCCGGTCACCGAGGACCCGCACTACCCGGCGCTGCTGCGGGCCGAGCTCGCCCGGCTCGCCGCCGAGCAGAAGTCCCCGGCGCTCGCCCTGCTCGACCGGCGGCGCCTCGCCGACGCGCTCGATCCGGGCACCGACCCGCAGTCCGTCCGGCTGGCCGTCGACTTCGCGCTCGAACTGCACACCTGGCTGACGGACTACCAGGTGACGCTGGACATCTGACGGTGGGCCGCCCCGGGCGGCGCGGCGGCCTCGACGGCGGGCCGCTGCGCCGTTCGGGTGATTGATCCGGGTGACGAATCCCGGGTGATCATCCGGAACCAACCCGCCGCGCCCGGGCGTCGGACGGTGCGGTAGCGTCGCCGACACCTCCCGAATGGCGGGCGATAACGCGGATTCCCGCCGCCGTGCCGTCAGGATGGGAGCGAACCGTCCACCTCGATCCGCCGGGGGATCACCTCATGCAACCGCGGGTATTCGCGATTCTCACCGCCCTGCTCCTGGGCGTCCTGGGCCTCGGGTCGGTGGCCGTCACCGACTGGTCGCCCGCGACCGCCACCGTGGCGACGACCCCGGCCGCCACCGCGGGCTCCGGCGCCGCCGCGCCCGGCGTCGCACCGGCGGCCGCGAGCGCCACCCCGACCGGCGACCCGGCGGTGTGGACCCGCTCGACGCTGCGCAACAAGCTGATGGCCGAGATGGACGCCAGCGACCCCGGCGTCGCGCTCGCCGACCTCGACAAGATCACCAAGGAGAAGCCGTACACCGTGCGCTTCTGCCACCCGATCGCGCACGAGCTCGGCCACGCGGCGGTCAAGCGCTTCAACGCCGACTTCCAGAAGGTCATCTCCTTCCCGCACGAGACCTGCGCGGCCGGCTACCTGCACGGCGCGGTCGAGGAGATGCTCAACGCCTCCGCCCAGCCCGAGGTGGACCTGCTCAAGCTCTGCGCGCCCAAGAACACCGGCCCGTGCATCCACGGCGTCGGCCACGGCACCATGTTCGTCGCCAAGCAGGACGTCCCCAAGGCGCGCGAGCTGTGCAGCAAGTTCCCCAGCGACCAGAACAAGATCCGCTGTTCCGAAGGGCTGTTCATGCAGCTCTTCGGCCCGGACGAGGAGGACGAGAAGGCCAAGGCGAACCTGCCCGCCGACAAGCTCGCCCAGGACCCGCTGTACCCGTGCAAGGACCAGCCGGCCCTGTTCCAGTCCGCGTGCTTCTTCTACGCCCCGACCTTCTACCTCTCCTCGCACGACTACCCGAACCACCCCGAGGTCTACGCCGACGCCCTCAAGTGGTGCCTCAGCGGCAAGGCCAGCGGCGGGGCGACCGACTGCAGCCGCGGCGTCGGCTCGCGGACGATGAAGTACAACCTCGACCGCGAGGACTGGGCCGCCCAGCAGTGCGGCACCGCCGCCGACGGCTGGCAGCGCAAGGCCTGCGCCGAGGGCCTGGTCAGCTACTACACGGTGAACTACACCGACGACGGCGCGGCCGGCCGGCTCTGCGCCAAGATCACCGACAGGGAGATGCAGGGCTACTGCCGCTCCGCCAGCGGCCTGTCCAGCTCGCTCGACTGACCTCGCCCGTCCCACCGGGACCGACCGCCCCGTCTCACCTGGAGGGCCCGCGCCGCACGGCGCGGGCCCTTTCCGTAGGATCGGCCGACCGGTCCACCGGACCGGACGATCAGGGTGCGCCGAGGACGCCGCGCCTCCCCCGCCCCTGGAGAGCCGCCATCATGACCGCCGAGGACTTCCGCGCCGCCGCGCACACCGCCGCCGACCTCGTCTCCGACTACCTCGCCGAACTGCCCGGGCGCCCGGTCTGGCAGCCGATGGACGACACCGCCCGCCGGGCCCTGCTCGACGCCCCGCTGCCCGCCGCCGGCCGCCCGCTCGCCGACCTCCTCACCGCCATCGGGCAGGACGTCCTCCCCCACCCGATGGGCAACGGCCACCCCCGCTTCTTCGGCTGGGTCAACTCCGCCCCCGCCCCCGCCGGAGTCCTCGCCACCCTCGCCGCCTCCGCCATGAACCCCAGCTCGGCCGGCGGCGACCACGCCGACGTCCACCTGGAACGCGCCGTGGTCCGCTGGATCGCCGAACTCGTCGGCTTCCCACACCCGGCCGGCGGCGGCCTGCTCACCTCCGGCACCTCGATGGCCACCATCGTGTGCCTGGCCGCCGCCCGCAACCGCGCCGCCCGCCGGGCCGGCTGGGACGTCCGCGAGGACGGCCTGGCCGGCCTGCCGCCGCTGGTCGGCTACGTCACCGGCGAGACCCACTCCTGCGTCCGCAAGGCCGCCGAACTCCTCGGCCTCGGCAGCCGGCACCTGCGCACCGTCGCCACCGGGCCGGACGGCCGCCTCGACCCCGCCGAACTGCGGGCCGCCGTCGAACGCGACCGGGCCGCCGGACTGCTGCCCTTCCTGGTCGTCGCCTCGGCCGGCACCGTCGGCACCGGCGCCGTCGACGACTTCGGCCCGATCGCCGACCTCTGCGCCGAGCAGCGCCTGTGGCTGCACGTCGACGGCGCGTACGGGGCCTTCGGCAGGCTCGACCCGGCCATCGCCCACCGCTACGCCGGCCTGGAGCGCGCCGACTCCCTCGCCCTCGACCCGCACAAGTGGCTGGGCGTGCCCGTCGACTGCGGCTGCGCGCTGGTGCGCGACATCGAGGAACTGCGCGCCACCTTCAGCCTCGTCCCCTCCTACCTGCGCGACGAGGCGGCCGGCGCGCTCGGCTGGTTCTCCGAGTACGGCACCGAGCAGACCCGCCCGTTCCGCGCGCTCAAGGTCTGGGCCACCATCGCCCACAAGGGCCGCGACGGCATCGCCCGGGACATCGCCCGCTGCACCGCCCTCGCCCGCCGCCTCGGCGAACTGATCGAGGCAGACGGGGAGTTGGAGCTGCTGGCCGAGGTCCAGACCTCCATCGTCGCGTTCCGCCACCGCACCCCCGGGCACGACGAGGCCGCCGTCGACGCCCTCAACCGCGAACTCCCCGCCGTCGTCCAGCGGCGCGGCCGGGTCTTCGTCACCGGAGCCCGCCTCGGCGACCGCGAGATGCTCCGCGCCTGCCTGCTCAACGCCGCCACCACCGAGGCCGACCTGGAGCTCCTGCTCGCGGAGGTCAAGGCGGCGGCTGCGGACCTGCAACCGTAACGCGGGCCCGGCGACCTTAACCACCAGGTCACGGCGGGTTCGTGGACAGGAAACACCCGTCGGGCAGGGTGCTGTCATGGAGCAGACGGAGCACCCGACCATGCAGCCGACGCCCACCCTCCCCCGGGCCCGACGACGCGGCGCCGGCACCCACCGCTGGCGCCGCGACAGCGTCGAACTCGCCGCCGTCTTCGTCTCGGTCACCGCGGCCGACCTGGTCGCCAAGATCGTCGTCCGCGGCCCCGACGGCCCGGTGGTCCTCGCCGCCGCCGCCCTCGCCCTCCTCGCCACCGCCCTCTTCCACACCTGGTGGTCCCAGCGCCACCACCCCCACTCCCCCGCGCCCCCGACCACCCTGTGGCGCGTCCGCACCGCCGCCCGCAGCACCCCCGACGACCTGGCCCGCGTCCACACCGCCCTGGCCGACCAGCACGTCGCCGTCCTCTCCCGCCAGCCCCACCCCGTCCCCGGCACCACCGTCGACGAGCTCTACCTCCGCGCCCCCCACACCCTCACCCCCACCGACCTCACCACCCTCCTCGCCACCACCGGCCACCCCCTCCTCGACACCCCCACCCGCATCGGCTGACTGCGGCGCGACCACGGCGACGCGGCGGGCTCCCCAATACAGCTCCGCAGGAGGGGGTTTGACGCCCCTCCCGCGAGCCCGCCCGCCGCGTCCGGCTCAGGACTGCGGGGCGGCCGGAGTGAGACGGTAGGCGGGCAGGCCCCGGCGGCGGATGAGGAATTCGGCGACTATCAGGTTGGGCAGCCAGCTGAGGAACGGGACGGCGGCGTAGGCGTTGTCGAAGAAGCGCTCGCCGTCGACGTGCCCCTGGGCGGTGAGCGTCTGGAGGAGGATGAGGACGCCGAGCCAGGACCGGAGGGTGACGGCGGCGTAGGTGAGGGCGAAGCTGCGGATCATCCAGGCGCGGTGGCTCGGCAGGTCGCGGTCGCGGACGGCGCGGTAGCCGCGCCAGGTGGTCCAGGCCCAGAGCAGGGCGAGCCCACCGAAGCCGAAGAAGCCGTTGAACGCGGCGGAGTTGAAGAACGCCATGACGAACGCGGCCAGGGATCCCACCGCGACCCCGAAGACGTAGACGCGGCCGGTCCAGCGGTGGACGGCGGGGGATCGCCGGCGCAGCGTGGTGGAGAACTGGAACGGGCCGACCAGCAGCGCCAGCGCGGCCGTCACGATGTGGACGTAGAAGGTGACTTGGACGGCCGTCGGGCGCTCGGCGTAGGTGGCGGACACGCCGCCCTCCGACGCGGCGATGGGCAGGCCGGCCTGGGCGTACGTCCCCACGGCGTACCCGACGATCGCGAGCGAGGTCAGCAGGACGACGGCCCAGCGGACGCGCCCTCCCCTCCTGCTCGTCGGGGCGGGGGCGGTCGCGGCGCGGGCGGCGGTACTGGTCATCGGTGACCCCGATCGGCTGGAGGTGGGACGGCATCACGTGCACGGTGCGCGTCGCGCGGTCGGCCGGCGCTCTGCTCGCGGCGCCCACCACCACCCCGGAACTGGGGCCTACCACCACGCTGTTCGAACCGCAGCCAGTGTGGCCGGGCCCGCGGCCCCGGGCCATGGAGCGGCCCCCCGGGCCGGGAGGGGGGTTACCCCCACGACCCGACGCGACGTCAACCGGACGGCCTCCCACCGCACGGGCACCGCCGCCGCCAGCTTGACCGCAACGGGCCCCGGGGTTCGTTACGCAGCCGATGGGCGGCCGTGACACGACCGGCCGGGGACCGCGACACGGGCCTCCTACCGTCATGGACGACGCACCGGCCACCCCGGCCGGGAGGCGTCCATGACGAAGGAGAACACCGTATGAGCAGGAGCCGTACCCACCGCTCCCCCGCCCGCCGCGTGCTGGCCGTCTGCGCCC
The DNA here is from genome assembly GCF_040685395.1 of Kitasatospora sp. NPDC088779. Classification (NCBI taxonomy): domain Bacteria; kingdom Bacillati; phylum Actinomycetota; class Actinomycetes; order Kitasatosporales; family Streptomycetaceae; genus Kitasatospora; species Kitasatospora sp. NPDC088779. The sequence continues at coordinate 25,168 of NZ_JBFBHW010000015.1, forward strand.
TGACCGGCGGCGCGCTGCTGACCGTCGTCACCGGCGGACAGGCCTTCGCCGACGGGACCCCGTCCGCCGCGCCTGCTGCGGGTGCCGGCGTGTCGGCCGCCCCCACCTCTACGCCCACCCCGGCCCGCCCCGCCCCGGCCGCCCCCTCGGTCGCGGGCAAGGACGCCTCGACCACGCCCACGGCGAAGCCCAGCGCGCAGCCCGCCGTCAGTGGCGCGCCCACGGCGCAGCCCGCCGCCGGCGGCGCCGGAGTCTCCAGTGACGGCAAGGCCCAGGTCCGTGAGGTGCCCAAGGGCGCGGCCCAGGCCGGCGACGGGTCCGGCGAGACCGACAGCAACGGCCTGATGCTGGCCGGTGGCGGGGCCGTCGCGGCCGTCGGCGCCGGTGCGCTGGGCTTCGCGATGCTGCGCCGCCGCTCCGGTGCGCGCGGCTGACACCGGCCCCGAGTCCGCCGGGCACCCCGGCGCCGCCTCCCCGCCCTTGACCGGGCGGGGAGGCGGTGCCGGGGGCCCGGTGGGTACCGGGGCCCCGGCGGGCGGCGGGCAGCCCGACAGCACGCCCGGCGCCGACGAGCCGGCCCGCCACGGCCGCCCGCGCGGTGGCCGCAGCCGGCGGCGCCGCAAGGCCTCCCCCGGCCCGGGCACACTGCGCCGGACGGCGTTCGGCGCGGCGGGCCTGGCCTGCCTGGTGCTGGGCACCACCGTGGCGCTGTCCGGCCAGCAGACCCCGGTGGTGCGGGTCGAGCCCTCGGTGCACGGCAGTACCGACAACCCGGCGGCCGCGCCCTCGGGAGGCCCCGGAACCACCGGGACGGCCGGGAGCACCGGGAGCCCGGCCGGCGCGCCGAAGCCGTTCGCCGCCTCGGCGCCGACCCGGCTGCTGGTCCCGGCCGCCGGGGTGGACGCCCCCGTGACCGGCCTCGGGCTGAATCCCGACGGGACGGTCGAGGTGCCGGCCGCCGACCGGGCCGACGAGGTCGGCTGGTACCGCAACGGGCCGACGCCAGGGGAGGCCGGCCCCGCCGTCCTCATCGGGCACTACGACACCGCGCACGGCCCGGCGGTCTTCCACGGCGTGCCGAAGCTGCGGCCGGGCGACCTGATCCAGGTGCGGCGCGCGGACGGCAGCACCGTGGACTTCAAGGTCCGCTCGCTGCTCCAGGCCGCCAAGGACCGCTTCCCGACCGAAACGGTCTACGGTGACACTCCCGAACCCGCTCTCAGGCTCATCACCTGCGGCGGGCGGATCGGCTCGGACGGGCACTGGACGGACAACATCATCGTCCTGGCGGACCTGGCCGGTCCGGGCGGCGCGACCGGCTGAAGCCGCCGCGCCGCCCCGGTCGTCCCGGCCGTCGGGTCGTTTCGACTGTCGAACCGGCGCGGCGGCCGGGACGGCGGGACGGGAACCACCGACCGCTGTCCACGCGACCTACCACCGAGGCCGGTGCGGGGACGAACCGGCGCATCGCCGCAGACCAGGAGGACGAGCACCGACCGTGGCAGCAGCATCCCCACCCCGCCGCCGGCCCGTAGCCGTGCCGGTGGCGGCCCTCGCCGCCCTGGCCGTCCTCGTGACGCTCGCGGCCCTGGCCCTCGGCCGCGCCACCCCCGGCGGGCTCCAGGACCACGGCTCCACCCAGCCGGTGGCACCGCCGCTGGTGGCCCAGCCGCTCTGGCCCGACCTGGCGGCCTCCCCGCCGCCGCGCCCTCCCGCCACCGGCGCCGGGGCCGCCACGCAGGCCGCGCCGCAACCCGTCCCGGACGTGACCGTCCCCGGGCACGACATCAGGACGGTCGACGTCCGCACCGTCCTCGCCAAGGACTCCACGGTGGGCCCGGAGGAGCGGCGCGCCCTGGACTCCTGCCCCGCCTGCGATGTCCGCAGCCCCGAGTTCCGTGACCTCACCGGCGACGGGCGGGACGAACTGGTCGTCGCCGTCGTCACCCCCGGGCCCGTGGTCCTGCACGTCTACCTGCTGGCCGACGACCGGCTGCTGCCCATCCTCCAGGTCGAGGTGCTGAAGGGGTTCAGCGCCGCGACCGTGGGATCCGACCTGTGGCTCTACGAGCCGACCGGCGCGTTCGTCCGGACCAGCAGCCACTACCAGTGGGACGGCGTCCGGCTCGGCCTGCTGGAGCGGAAGGTCGAGGACACCGGCCCGATCGCCGGCCCGGGCGGCGGACCCGCGAACGGCAGTGCACAGACGCCCACCAGCACGCCCAGCGCCGGCCCCGCCGTCTCCCCGCACGACGGCCATGCATCCGCCCAACCGAAGCCCGCCATACCCGAGCCGGGCGCCGGCGCGGGCGTCTCCTCCCCGAGGACGGCCGTCCCGGTCCCCATCCGCCCGTCCTCGGCTCCCTCGGAAGCGAAGCCATGAACCCCCCAGCCGCGCCCGCCCACCCGCACATCCTGCTCGTCGAGGACGACGAGGTGATCCGGGAGGCCACCCGGATGGCCCTGGAGCGCTACGGCTTCCCGGTCACCACGGCCGCCGACGGCCTGGAGGGTCTGGAGGCCTTCCACGCCGTGCGCCCCGACCTCCTCCTGCTGGACGTCATGCTGCCGCTCCTCGACGGGGTCGGCCTCTGCCGCCGGATCCGGGAGGAGAGCCAGCTGCCGATCCTGATGATGTCGGCGCGCACCGACCCGGTCGACGTGGTGTCCGGTCTGGAGGCCGGGGCGGACGACTACGTCGTCAAGCCCTTCGAGAGCGCCGTGCTGGTCGCCCGGATCCGCACCGTGCTGCGCCGGGTGCGGGTGGTCCCGGCCGAACCCGCGCTGCCCGAGGAGCCGGTGGACCCCGCCGTCCCCGTCGCAGCGCCTGCTGCCGTCCCCGCCACCGCCGTCCCCGCCACCGCCGTCCCCGCCACCGCCGTTCCCGCGGACACCCCCTCCCCCGCGCTGCGCAGCTTCGACGGCATGCAGGTGGACACCGACAGCATGGAGGTGCGCGTCGACGGCCACCTCGTCCCGCTCACCCCCACCGAGCTGCGGCTGCTGCTGGAGTTCACCGCCGCGCCCGGCATCGTGCTGGAGCGCTCCACCCTGCTGGAACGCGTCTGGGACTACGACTGGGGCGCCGACACCCGGGTGGTGGACGTCCACGTGCAGCGGCTGCGCGCCAAGATCGGCTCCGGCCGGATCGAGACCGTCCGCGGGTTCGGCTACAAGCTGCGGCGTCCGGCATGACCCTGCGCCGTCAGATCGCCACCGCCGTCGCCGCCATCGCCGTCCTGGTGGCGGTGGCCGTCGGCCTGCTGGTCCACCAGGCGATGATCCGTCAGCACGTGGACCAGGCCCGCGCCGCCGCGCTCGCCGCGCTCGGCTCGGCCGTGGACACCTACAAGCGCGGCGAGGTCACCGACCGGTTCGCCCTGGACGACCCGGCGCTGCCCGAGGGACTGCGGACGCTCGCGGCCGGCGGCCGCGAGGGCTCGCTGCTCGCCGGCGGTCCGCAGGGCGAGTCGATGTGGGCGGCCCGACCGGTCCAGACCGGGGTGCTCTCCGTCCGGGTGGACTTCACCCAGGACCGGCAGGCGATCGCCGACCTCGACCGGATCATCCTGATCACCGTCGTCGCCGCCGTCTTCACCACGGTCCTGGCCGGCGTCCTGGTCGCCGACCGGATCAGCCGCCGACTGCGCACCGCGGCGACGGCCGCCCGGGGCATCGCCGCCGGCCGGACGGACACCCGGATCGGCGAGCTCGTCGACGGGAAGGACGAGGTCGCCGACCTCGCCGCCGCCGTCGACCTGATGTCCCGCACCCTGCACCAGCGGCTGGAGGACGAGCAGCGCTTCACGGCGGACGTCGCCCACGAACTGCGCACCCCGCTCACCGGCCTGGTCACCGCCGCCGAGTTGCTCCCGCCCGGCCGCCCCACCCAGCTCGTCCAGAACCGGGTACAGGCCCTGCGCTCGCTGGTCGAGGACCTGTTGGAGGTCTCCCGCCTCGACGCCAACGCCGAGATCCCGGACTTCGCCCCCGTCCCGCTGGAGCGGGCGGTGCGCCGCACCGTCACGCTCACCGGCCTGGAGGTCGACGTGGACGTGGACGTGGCCGCCGACCGCCAGGTCCGCACCGACCTGCGTCGCCTCGACCGCATCCTCGGCAACCTGCTGATCAACGCCCACCGGCACGGCACCGCGCCGATCCGGCTGCACGTCGACGGCCACCGGATCACCGTCCGCGACCACGGCCCCGGCTACCCCGACGACCTCCTCGCCCGCGGCCCCCAGCGCTTCCGCACCAACGCCCCCGAACGCGGACGCGGCCACGGCCTCGGCCTCACCATCGCCACCGGCCACGCCCGCGTCATCGGCGCCGGCCTCACCTTCACCAACCACCCCGACGGCGGCGCCCTCGCCACCCTCACCCTGCCCGACGACCCGTCCCACCCCTGACCGCTCGACCGCAGCCGTGAAACATGGCCGCCGTGTGGCAGCCGCTGGAGCAGCGGCTGCCACACGGCGGCCGGGGCCTGAGGGCGGCCCCCGTACGGCCGCCGCTCAGCTGTCGCTCGGCTGGACGACGCACGCCGAGTTCGCGAGCATCGACCCGAAGCCGCCGAGCAGCGTGGAGACGACAGCCTTGCAGGCGGCAGCCTCCTGGGGCGTCTTGGGCCCGTCGGCGGCGGCCGGCTGGGCGAGGGCGATCGGCGCGGCCAGCAGCAGTGCGCAGCACGCCACGCCCAGTACGGACCGCTGCACGAGGGCGGACTTCTTCAGGAAGGACGACGGGAAGGACATGTGAGCCCCTTCGGGGGAGGTGGGATCGGCGAAAAGCCGAGCCATCCCTATCCGAAGGGGCTCACCCGTTCCCGGATTCTGCGCCATCCGTGAGCGTGTCCAGGTCAATGGTCCGGTCGGGGCCGGGCGATCGCCCCGGGCCCGTCGGCCACCCTGGTGCCCGAGCCCGGCCGAGCCCCCCGAAACATGGTCACGCTCCGGAACCGCCCAGGTCATTCCTGCGTTCACGATCACGTAACCGGCCGGAAGCGCGGCGTCGGTAGCGTCGGCGGCATGACGGCATCACGCACTCGCCCCGAACGGCTCTGGCACCGGCCTTTCCGCAGGTCCGAGCGCAGGTGCGCGGCGCCCGAGGGCCAGGCCGCCCGGCTGCCCGCGCTCACCGGGGGCCCGTTGCGGTCCGCCCGCCCGCACCCCCCGGTCGACCGGCCGCGAGCCGTGACGGACCCGGACCGGGAGGCGCCGTCCCGGCTGACGCTGGCGGACGGGACGGCGCTGACGCTGCGCCCCGCCGGACCGGCCGACCGGGCCGCGGCCCTGGCGATGCACCTCCGCTGCTCCCCCGCCTCGCTGCGGCTGCGCTACCACGGGCCGGTCCGCGACGCCGGCCGCTACCTGGACCACCTGCTGGACGCCCGGCACGGCCACAGCCTCGCCGCGACGGCCGCCGACGGGCGGATCGTCGCCCTCGGGCACCTGATGTGGGACGACGACGAGGCGGAGCTGGCGGTGCTGGTCGAGGACGCCTGGCAGCGGCGCGGACTCGGTCCGGCCCTGCTGCGGCAGCTGTCGGCGGCGGCCCGGGCGGCCGGTGTCACGACCGTGTACGCGGTGACCCACGCCTCCAACACCGGGCTGATCACCGCGATGCGCCGGCTGGCCGCGCCGCTGGACTTCCGGGCCGAGGACGGCACCCTGGTGATCACCGCCACGCTGGCCGCGGACGAGCCGGTCTCCTGCGCCCGCCCGGGCCGCTGATCTTTTCTTCACCACATCCTCACCCGGGAACCCCGAGAGCCCGGAGAGCGTCCCAAGCAGCGAAGGCCCCCTCCGTACACCGTCTTCCCCGACGATCCGTCAGGACGCCCGAGGCGGCGCCTCCGGCCGTGTCGCAGCAGGCTGCCTGGGGTCCGGATCGTCGAGCCGGGCGGCGGAGTCGGTAGGCTGGCCCCGTCCCCGCCGCCCGACGGCCCGTTGATCCGGACCCGGGTGGTGCCGCAGCAAGGAGGAACCACTGAGCATGGCAGGCACCGAATCGGAGCCCACAGGCGCACGCGACGCCTCGCTGCCGGCCCGCGCCAAGATCGCGGTCACGGCCGGTCGGGTCGCTGCCGCCGTGTCCCGCAAGGCCGGACGCGGAAGCGGCTCGGTGATCGGCGGCAAGGTCGCCCTGAGGCTCGACCCCGACCTGCTCGCCACCCTCGCCGACCACCTCGACGTCGTCCTGGTCAGCGCCACCAACGGCAAGACCACCACGACCCGCCTGATCGCCGAGGCGCTGCGCGCCGCCGGCCCGGTGGTCTCCAACGCCCTGGGCGCCAACATGCCGGCCGGCATCACCTCCGCCCTGGCCGGTGGTTCGGACGCCCGCTTCGGCGTGATCGAGGTCGACGAGAAGTACCTGGCGGGCGTCGCCCGCGACACCCGCCCCAAGGCGATCGCCCTGCTCAACCTCTCCCGCGACCAGCTCGACCGCGCCGCCGAGACCCGGATGATGGCCGAGAAGTGGCGCGAGGGCCTTCAGGACACCGAGGCCGTGGTCATCGCCAACGCCGACGACCCGCTGGTGACCTGGGCCGCCTCGTCCTGCAAGAAGGTGGTCTGGGTGGCCGCCGGGCAGGCCTGGAAGGAGGACGCCTGGTCCTGCCCCGCCTGCGGCGGTGTGATGCAGCGCCCCGGCGACGACTGGTTCTGCCAGGAGTGCGGCTTCCGGCGCCCCAACCCGCACTGGGCGCTCCAGGGCACCCACGTGATCGACCCGCAGCGCGGCGCCTGGCCGATCCAGCTCCAGCTGCCCGGCCGGGCCAACCTGGCCAACGCCACCAGCTCGGCCGCCGTCGCCGCCGTGTTCGGCGTCTCCCCGCAGGTCGCGCTGGAGCGGATGCGCTCGGTCACGGCCGTGGCCGGCCGCTACGACGTGGTCCAGTACCAGGGCCGGGACATCCGGCTGCTGCTGGCCAAGAACCCGGCCGGCTGGCTGGAGACGTTCTCGCTGATCGACGGCCCGCCCGCGCCGGTGATCCTGTCCGTCAACGCGCTCGACGCCGACGGCACGGACACCTCCTGGCTGTGGGACGTCGACTACGAGCGCCTCGCCGGGCACCCGGTGTTCGTGATGGGGCAGCGCAAGCTGGACCTGGCCGTCCGCCTGGAGGTCGCCGGACTGCAGTTCCACGTGGTGGACACGCTGGAGCAGGCCGTCCGGATGGCCCCGCCCGGCCGGATCGAGGCCATCGCCAACTACACCGCCTTCCAGCAGCTGCGGAAGGTCGTGGCCGGCTGATGCCGCGCCTGCAGCCCCATCTGATCGTGACGGAAGGCCTTCGAGGATGAGTGAGAGCAGCCTGCGCGTGGTCTGGGTCTACCCGGACCTGCTCAGCACCTACGGCGACCGCGGCAACGCCCTGGTCGTGGAGCGCCGGGCCCGCCAGCGCCATCTCAACGTGACCCGGATCGACGTCCGCTCCGACCAGGCGGTCCCCACCAGCGGCGACATCTACCTGATCGGCGGCGGCGAGGACCGTCCGCAGCGGCTCGCCGCCGAGCGGCTGCGCAACGACAGCGGCCTGATCCGGGCCTCCGAGAACGGCGCGATCATCTTCGGCGTCTGCGCGGGCTTCCAGATCATGGGCCACGAGTTCGTCAACGACCTCGGCGAGCGCGAGCCGGGCCTCGGCCTGCTCGACGTCTGGACCACCCGCGGCGACGGCGCCCGCTGCGTCGGCGATGTCCTCGCCGACGTCGACCCGCGCCTCGGCCTGCCGCAGCTGACCGGCTTCGAGAACCACCAGGGCGTCACCCACCTCGGCCAGGGCGTCCAGCCGCTGGCCACCGTGGTCGCCGGCCGGGGCAACGGCACCGGCGACGGCACCGAGGGCGCCTGGCGGGACACCGTGTTCGGCACCTACCTGCACGGCCCGGTGCTGGCCCGCAACCCCGCCGTGGCCGACATGCTGATCAAGCTGGCGCTGGACGTCAACGCCCTGCCGCCGGCCGACACCACCTGGTACGACGCGCTGCGCGCCGAGCGCATCGCCGCCACGACGCGCCCCGCGTAGTACGTCCGTCCGCCCCGACGCCCGGGTGCCCGCGATGCGGTCACCCGGTTCAGGGGCGGCCCCGGACGTACCACAATGGGGCTGCCTACTGCACACCCTCCTCGGCAGCAGGCTGCACTTTCCGCGCGGGGGCGCCGACGGCGCCGCTCCCGCGTCGGCTCCTGCCCGGCCGGACCAGGGGCCGTATGCTCGACTTCGCGGCCGTTTTCGGGCGTTCTGTCCGGATCGGCCGGTCCTTCACCCCGCGGCCACCTCCCCGCCACTCCGGCGTGGGAGCGCCCCGCTACGGTGACGGCTCGTCGTCCCAGCCTGTAGTCCGGCCGTTCCTCGGTTCTGCTCGGGAGTTGCAAAGCTAATGCGTATCGGAGTGCTGACCAGCGGCGGTGACTGCCCCGGCCTGAACGCGGTGATCCGTTCCGTGGTCCACCGGGGGGTGGTCGACCACGGCGACGAGATCATCGGTTTCCAGGACGGCTGGCGCGGTCTCCTGGAGGGCGTCCACCGGCCGCTCACCCTCGACTCGGTGAGCGGCATCCTGGCCCAGGGCGGCACGATCCTCGGCTCGTCCCGGGTCCAGCCCAGCCACCTGCGCGACGGCGTCGAGCGCGCCAAGCGACTGTGCGCGGACCTCGGCATCGACGCGGTGATCCCGATCGGCGGCGAGGGCACCCTGAAGGCCGCCAAGCTGATGAGCGACGCCGGACTGCCGGTGGTCGGGGTCCCGAAGACCATCGACAACGACATCGCCTCCACCGACGTCACCTTCGGCTTCGACACCGCCGTCTCGGTCGCCACCGAGGCGCTGGACCGGCTGAAGACCACCGCCGAATCCCACCAGCGGGTCATGGTCGTCGAGGTCATGGGCCGGCACACCGGCTGGATCGCGCTCAACGCGGGCATGGCGGCCGGCGCGCACGCCATCGTCGTCCCGGAGCGTCCGTTCCACATCGACAAGCTGACCGCCGTCGTCCGCGAACGCTTCGACCGGCAGAAGAAGTTCGCCATCGTGGTCTGCGCCGAGGGCGCCAAGCCCGAGCCCGGCACCATGCACTGGGAAGAGGGCACCAAGGACATCTACGGCCACGAGCGGTTCACCGGCATCGCCACCCAGCTCTCCCGCGAGCTGGAGCACCGGCTCGGCAAGGAGGCCCGCCCGGTGATCCTCGGCCACACCCAGCGCGGCGGCACCCCGACCGCGTACGACCGGGTGCTCGCCACCCGCTTCGGCTGGCACGCCGTCGAGGCCGTCCACAAGGGCGCGTTCGGGCACATCACCGCGCTGCAGGGCACCGACATCAACCTGGTGCCGATCGCCGAGGCCGTCGCCGAGCTGAAGACCGTCCCGCAGGAGCGCTACCTGGAGGCGGAGACGGTCATCTGACCTCCCCCACCCCGTCGAGGGCCCGGACCGCTACCGGTCCGGGCCCTCGTGCGTCCGACGGGCGCCCCTGCGACGGCCCCGCTAGCGTGGCCGGTGGAGCGGACCACTCGCGGAAGGGCAACCGATGGAGATCCTCGCGTACGGGGTGCAGGCCGACGAACGGCCGCTGCTGGAACAGGCCTTCGCCGGCCGGCACGGGCTGCGCTGCCTGAGCATGTTCCTCAACCGCGACACCGCCCCACTCGCCGCCGGCTACCCGGCCGTCAGCAGCAGCGTCAACGCCGTCCTCGACGCCGAGACCCTCACCGTCCTCGCCGCCGGCGGCACCAAGCTGATCGCCCAACGCTCCACCGGCTTCAACAACATCGACCTCGACGCCGCCGCCGACCTCGGCCTCACCGTCGCCCGGGTCTCCTACTACAGCCCCTACGCCGTCGCCGAACACGCCTGGACGCTGGCCCTGGCCGTCAACCGCCGGATCGTCCGGGCCGCTGGACGCAGCCGCGAGTTCGACTTCCGCCTCGACGGCCTCCTCGGCCGGGACGTCCACGGGATGACGGTCGGCGTCATCGGCACCGGCAAGATCGGCGAGTGCTTCACCCGCATCGCGGCCGGCTTCGGCACCGAACTGCTCGGCTGGGACATCGCCCGGAACCCGGCCTGCCTCGACCTCGGCATGACCTACACCGAACTGCCCGAACTCCTCACCCGCGCCGACCTCATCAGCCTCCACGTCCCCCTGCTCCCCGCCACCCACCACCTGATCGACGCCGCAGCGCTGGCGCGGATGAAGGACGACGCCATCCTCGTCAACTCCAGCCGCGGCGGCCTCATCGACAGCGCCGCCCTCGTCGAGACCCTGCGCGCCGGGCGCCTGTCCGGCGTCGGCCTCGACGTCTACGAGGAGGAAACCGGCGTCTTCTTCACCGACCGCTCCATCGAAGGCATCACCGACGACGTCCTCGCCCGCCTCGTCACCTTCCCCCAGGTCCTCGTCACCAGCCACCAGGCCTACTTCACCCACACCGCCGTCGGCCAGATCATCGACGCCACCGCCCGCAACATCGACGACTACGCCGCCGGCCGGACCAGCGAGAACACCCTCGTCCCGGCCTCCCGCAGCTGACCCAGCGCCGGCCGGGGACGGAACGGGCGCAGCAGACCGCTCCGGCTCGGGAGCCCGGGCCTCCTCGCCACAAAGCCTCAAGCTTCACATCGCGGCGCCGACTCCGGGACCGGGGCTCCCGTGGAGCAGGGCGCTCCGTCCCTCCCGGAGTTCTCGAGCACCGTTGCCGAACCGTTGGGACTCTCGTCGAGGACGACCGCCCGAACAGCCACTTACCAGCACTTCTAGCGTGCCTGCGCACACGACCGCGCACACGACCGCGCACGGATCGGCTCCCCGGTGGCGGTTGTCCTCCCCTCGCGTATCCGTCGGACCGGGCAGAGAGTGGAGGGAGTGGGCTTCAGGGAGGCTTGATGGTCATGGACCGGTACCCGCCCATCGCCGAGCATGGCCTTGTCGGCGACCTGCAAACCGCTGCTCTGGTCTCTTCCCGGGGAGTCGTCGACTGGTTCGCCACCCCCCGGTTCGACTCGCCGAGTGTCTTCGCGGCCCTGCTGGACCACGACCGCGGCGGCTATTTCCGCTTCGCCCCCGTGGAGGAGTCCACCACCTGCAAACAGCTCTACTACCCGGACACTGCGGTCCTGGTGACCCGGTTCATGTCACCCGACGGGGTCGGTGAGGTCTTCGACTTCATGCCGCCGGACCGGATGGGTACGCCCACCGACCGGCACGTCCTGGTCCGCGGGGTGCGGGCCGTACGCGGCACGGTGCGCTTCACCCTGGAGTGCCGGCCGCGCTTCGACTACGGCCGGGCGACCCACGAACTCGACCTGCGCGACAACACCGCGGCCTTCCGGGCACCGGGCATCGCCGCACACCTGCAGAGCACCGTGCCACTGCGGCCGGACGGTGCCGAGGCCCGGGACGTACGGGGGGAGATCACCCTGAACACGGGCGAGCACGCGGCGGCCGTGCTGACCGTCCACGGACCGGACGGTGAGCCGCCGCCTCCGCTGACCCAGGGCGGGGTGTCCGAGCAGTTGTGGGAGGTCGTCGACTTCTGGCAGCGCTGGGTGCGCGGCTCCCGCTACCGCGGCCGGTGGCCCGGGATGGTCAACAGGTCCGCCATCACCCTCAAGCTGCTCACCTACGCCCCCACCGGCGCCCCGATCGCCGCGGCCACCATGGGCCTGCCCGAGCAGGTCGGCGGGGAGCGCAACTGGGACTACCGGTACACCTGGGTCCGCGACGGCTCGCTGTCCGTACGGGCGCTGCTCGACCTCGGATTCGTCGAGGAGGCCGCGCAGTTCACCAGTTGGCTGGGCGAGCGGCTGGGCGACCGCCTGCGCGGCATGGACGGTGTCGAGGGAGAACCCCTCCAGGTCATGTACCGGGTCGACGGTGACCCCGAGCTCACCGAGGAGATCCTCGAACACTTCGAGGGCTACCGCGGCTCGTACCCGGTGCGGGCCGGGAACGCCGCCGCCGACCAGCTCCAGCTCGACATCTACGGCGAGGCGCTCTACGCCCTGGCGGAGGGCCAGGAGATCAACATGCGGGCCGGTTACCACGGCTGGAAGAACCTCGCCCGCACGCTGGACTGGCTCGCCGACTCCTGGGACCGTCCCGACGAGGGCGTCTGGGAGACCCGCGGCGGACGCAAGGACTTCACCTTCAGCCGGGTGATGTCCTGGGCGGCCTTCGACCGGGGTCTGCGGCTGGCGGCCGACTTCAGCCGTCCCGCCGACACCCTCCGCTGGACCGCCGCCCGCGACGCCATCCTCGAACAGGTGATGGAACGCGGCTGGAACGAACGGGAACAGGCCCTCACCCAGTACTACGGCGGCGACGTCCTCGACGCCTCGCTGCTGCTCATCCCCAGGGTCAGGTTCCTGGCCCCCCGGACGGAGAGCTGGCTGAAGACGCTCGACGCGATGGAGCGCACCCTGGTGTCCGACAGCCTGGTCTACCGCTACGACCCCACGGCCTCGCCCGACGGCCTGCGCGGCTCGGAGGGCACCTTCAGCCTCTGCACCTTCCTCTACGTCGACGCCCTCGCCCGGGCCGGGCGCCTGCGGGCGGCCCGCTACGCCTTCGAGAAGATGCAGACCTACGCCAACCACGTCGGCCTCTTCGCCGAGGAGATCGGTCCCAGTGGCGAGCAGCTGGGCAACTTCCCTCAGGCGTTCACCCATCTCTCGCTGATCATGGCGGCCACCACTCTCGACGACACCCTGGACAGGGCCCTTGACCGAGAGCACGGCTACTGACCGGACACCCTGCGGTTCTGCCAGAGCGGAGCCCCCTTGGGGACGGTGATCCCGGCGATCTCGATGTCGGCCAGTGTGGTTTTCTGGGGCGCCCTCGTTCCGGCCTCGCGCAGCTGACCCACAGTTCGGTCAGGCAGACGGCCCGGGGCTCAGCCGTGTTTCGACTCCGGCAGGCGGGCGCAGGGGGCGCCGTCCGGGGTGTCGGGGGCGGTGGTGTCCCAGGCCCGCAGGGCCGTGAGGGCGGCGGCGCGGGCGGGGGCCGTCGGGCGGACGCCCTCCGGGGCGAGCAGGAAGTCGGCGACCGGGGTGAGCAGCAGGGTGGCGGGTCCGGCCGGGAGGAGGCGGGCCTCGTCCCACTGGTGCCGGATGACGGTGCGGCGCAGCAGGGTGCCGTGCCGCGGCCGGAGCGGGCGGGCGAGGGATTCGCGGCGGCGGAGTTCGGGGGCGACCTCGGCCTCCAGGACGGTACGCACGCCCCCCAGGGAGCCCAGCGGCACGTGTTCGGCGGCGAGGTCGAGCAGCGCGACGGCCTCCGGGGCGAGCCGGTAGGCGGCGACCACGGCGGCGGTCTCGACGGGCTCGAAGGACTGCCGGCCCAGGCGGGCCACGTCGATCACGTCACCCGCCCGGAAGGCGCGGCCGAGTCCCTCCTCCGCGAGGGCGATCAGGCACTCGACGTGGTCGTCGGCCGCCAGGTAGGGCCGGACCGGGACGGTGGCGAGGTCGCCGGTGAGCGCGGCGGTGCCGAGCCGGACCTGGTACCACGGGTCGAGCAGCGGGTCCTCGGCCGGCCAGCGCAGGGTGACGGAGGTGTGCCGGGGGCGCTCGCCGATCAGGGTGACCTCCACGGACTCCACCGGGTGTTCGGTGACCAGCCGGCTGACGGCCTGCCAGAGCGCGGCCTCGGTGGGGCTGACGAGGGTGAGCTCGCCCAGCGGCCGGGGCAGGTCGGACGGGTAGTAGCCGGCCAGCGGGAGGTCGCGGATCGGGCGCACCCCGGTGGCGTCGGCGAGGTCGCGGGCGATCCGGGCGTAACAGTCGGCCCGGTCGCGGGCGCGCTGAAGTTCGGCGCGGGCGTGCTCGCCCATCCGGACGTCCTCCCGGACGAGCGCGGCGAGCACCAGGTAGGGGAGGTCGCGGGCGCCGCGGGCGCGGTGGAGCAGTTCGACCGGTCCGGCGACCGGGTCGACGTCGAGCAACCGGTAGAGCAGGTCGGTGTTCACTGGCGTCGGCCTCCGAGAGACGTGGTGGTCGCCCGGGCGGCGGCACCCGGGGGGTGTGGCGGGCCCGGCGGGTCGTACCGGGCCGACGGCTGGGGCCACACCAGTGATTGTGACGGTGGGCGATCAACACCGGATCACTACGGGGTCGACGATCCCTCGACAGCCCACCGGCTGGCGTGGGTTGATAGTGACTCATCAATCGGGGGGCAGACGCGTGCGTGGGCGGGGGCGGGCACATGAAGCGGGCAGGTGCACGAATGGGTGATTTCCGGTTCTCGGTGCTGGGGTTGATGAGAGCGCAGTGCGGCACGACCGTGCTGAAGGTCGGCAGTCCCCAGCAGCAGGCGATGCTGGCGGTGCTGCTGCTCCGGCCGGGGCACGGCGCGAGCGCCACGGACCTGATCGACGCCCTGTGGGGTGAGGAGCCGCCGAGCACCGCGGTGACGACGGTGCGGACGTACGCCTGGCGGTGGCGCAAGATCCTGCACGGCGACGAGCCGGACGCGCCGACCGTGCTGACCTCGGTCGGGGACGGCTACCGGCTGGTGCTGCCCAAGCACTCCGTGGACGCGGCGCAAGGGGAGGAACTGGCGGCGCAGGCCGAGCGCACGGCGGCCGCCGGACAGCCGCAGCAGGCGCGTGACCTGCTGAACCAGGCGCTGGAGCTGTGGCAGGGCGAGCCGCTGGCCGGCATCCCCGGCCCGTTCGCGCAGCGGCAGCGCCAGCGGTTGCAGGAGCTCCGGCTGACCCTGCTGGAGGAACGGATCGCCCTGGATCTGACGCTGGGCCGCTTCTCCCGGTGCATCCCGGAGCTGACCGCGCTGACCACCGAGCACCCGCTGCACGAGCGGGCGTACGGGCTGCTGATGCGCGCGCTGTACCAGGCCGGGCGGCAGGCGGACGCGCTGGCGGTGTACCGGGGCGTGCGTCAGTTGTTCCTGGACGAGCTGGGGGTGGAGCCCGGGGCCGACCTGGACCAGCTGCACCGGCGGATCCTGGAGGGCGACCTGTCGCTCGCCGCCCCGGCGCCGCCCGTGGCGCTGCTTTCCAGCCCGGTGAAGCCGGCCGGGCCCGGGCCCGAGGCGCAGGATCCGCCGGACGGCCCCGCGGCGGCGGGTGCGCCCGCCGCGCCCGCCGGCACCAGCACGGCGTCGCCCAGACCGGCCCAGCTGCCGCCCGACGCGGCGGACTTCACCGGCCGCACCGTCCTGGTCGAGCGGCTGGGCGAGGCCCTCGGCGCCCCGGACCAGCAGGCGCTGGTGATCGCGACCGTGGTCGGCATGGGAGGGGTCGGCAAGACCGCGCTGGCCCTGCACGTCGCCCACCGGGCCCGCGACGCCTACCCCGACGGGCAGCTCTACGTCGACCTGCGGGGCGCCGACACCACGCCGGCCGACCCGGAGGCGGTGCTCAGCAGCTTCCTGGTGGCGCTCGGCGTGCCGGCCGACGGGGTGCCCGAGGGGCTGGACGCCCGCTCGGCGCTGTTCCGCTCGGTGGTCGACGGCCGGCGGCTGCTGCTGGTGCTCGACAACGTCCACGACACCGCGCAGATCAGACCGCTGCTGCCGGGCGCGGTCGGCTGCGCCGTACTCACCACCAGCCGTACCCGGCTCTCGGGCCTGCCCGCGTCCGTCCAGGCCGACCTCGGCGTGTTCGAGCCGGCGGAGGCGCTCGAACTGCTGGGCCGCACGATCGGCGGCGAGCGGCTGGCCGCCGAGCCGGAGGCCGCCCGGGAGCTGCTGCTCGTCTGCGGCCACCTGCCGCTCGCGGTGCGGATCGTGGCGGCCCGGCTGGCCGCCCGGCCGAGCTGGACGGTCCAGACGCTGGGCCGCCGGCTGGCAGTCGAACGGCGGCGGATCGACGAGCTGCGCATCGGCGACCTGGCGGTGGAGGCCGCCTTCGAACTGAGCTACCGCCAGTTGACGCCCGCCCAGGCCCGGGCGTTCCGGCTGGCCGCCTCGGTGGACGGCCCGGACATCGGGCTGCCCGCCGCGGCCGCCCTGCTGGACCTGGACGAGTACGACGCCGAGGACCTGCTGGAGTCCCTGGTGGACGTGGCGATGATGGAGTCGCCGTTCCCCGGCCGCTACCGCTACCACGACCTGCTGCGCGCCTTCGCCCGGCGGCGCCCGGACCACCCGGGCGCGGCCGTGGAGGCCCGTGACCGGCTGCTGGACCACCTGCTGGCCACCGCGTGCGCGGCCTTCCAGCACGCCGTCCCGGGAGATCCGGCCGCCGGTGCGCTCGGGCCGGCCCGCAGCGCGGGCGTGGACCTCGGCGGCCCGGACGGCGCCCGGGCCTGGGCCGAGGCGGAGGGTTCCGGGGCGATCGCGCTCGCCGCCCAGGTGGCGTGCTGGACCGTCGCGGACGACGCCGCGCCGGCCCCGGCCGACGGCGCGGCACCGGACCCGTTGCGCGCCGCGATCGACCTGCTGATCGCGCTGACGCCGTTCGTCCTCGCCCCGCCCAGCCGCCAGCTCGCCAGTACGGCGGAGGCCCTGGCCGCCGCCGCGGACCACCACGCCGACCACCGGGCAGCTGGTCGGGCGCACTTCCTCCGCGGCAACGTCGCCCTGGCCGCCACCCGGTTGGAGGAGGCCGAGGCGGCCTCCCGGCTGGCGGTGGCCGCCTCCCGCTCGGCGGGCGACACGGTGATCCTGCGCCAGGCGCTGAACGACCTCGGCCTGGTCTGCCAGTTCCTCAGCCGCTACGACGAGGCCGTCGGGCACTACGACGAGGCGCTGCTGCTGGCCCGCGAACTCGGCCACCGCTCCGGGGCGCTGGTGACGACGGTGAACGCCGCGTTGGCCCGGGTGCGCAGCGGGCGGGCCGCCGAGGCCGTGCCGATCTGCCACGAGGCGCTGGCCGAGCTGCGGACCCGGCACGACGATCCCGGCCGGGCGTACACGCTGTACGTGCTGGGGCTGGCGCTGCACGGGCTGGGGCGGCACGAGGAGGCCGTCACCTGGTTCGGCGAGTGCCTGGCGGTGGCCTCGGCGGCCGGGCTGCGGGCCCGGGCCGCGCACGCCCGCTACCGGATGGCGGACAGTCTGCGCTCGCTGGGTCGGACGGACGAGGCGCTGGAGCACGCCGGGCAGGCGCTGACGCTGTGCGAGGAGCTGGGGGCCGAGCGGGACCAGGGCCAGGCGCTGGTGGTGCTGGGCCGAACGCTGGCGGACCTCGGGCGAGAGGCCGAGGCGTGGGGCCGGCTGCGGGAGGCGCATCGGATCTTCGTCCGGCTGGGGCTGCCGGAGGCGGAGGAGGTGGCGGGGCTGCTGCCCCGGGGGGAGGGTCCGAACGCTTCGGCCGCTACGGCTGCTTCGGCTTCTTCGGCTCCGTCGACGTCGTCGGCTCCGTCCGTCCCGGACGGGCGTCGGGGCGGTGGCCGGGGGGCGTCGGGCGCTCCGGTGACGAGCTGCGGGCCGGGCCGCTGACGAGCTGATGACCGGTCACTGAAGAATCGATCCTGCCGCTTTCCGGTGCGGTCAGGAGCCAGTGCGGTCAGGAACTGGTGCGGTCAGGAGCCGGTGCTGTTCCAGTCGCCGGTGCTGCCGTGGACGGTGCCGGTGGGGCTGGGCTGGGCGGGGGTGGGCGTCGGCGTCGCGTCGCCGCTCACCACCGTCGCCGTCCCGGTGCCGGCCGTCTCCGCCACGGCGGCCGTGGCGGAGAGGCCGGCGCCCAGGGCGACGACCACCCCGAGACCGACCGTGAACAGCCGGAGGCGGGTGGGGGCGGTGGCCGGACGCTGCGTCATCTCTGGTGCTCCCTTGGCTCGCTTCCCCGGTGGGAAGGGCTTCCGTCGTGGTGTGCCACCAGTCTGGCCGGGAGCGTTCAACGGCGGATCTACAGCCGAGCACCACTGATCACGGCCTCCCGTCGAGGCCGTCGTTCAGGCCGCCGCGCGGATCTCCAGGGTGCAGCACTTGACGCTGCCACCGCCCTTGAGCAGCTCGCTGAGGTCCATCCCGATCGGCCGGAACCCGCGCTCCCGCAGCCGCGCGGCCAGGCCGACGGCCGCCTCCGGCAGCACCACGTGCAGGCCGTCGCTCACGGCGTTGAGGCCGAACACCGCCGCGTCGGCGCCGTCCACCAGCAGGGCGTCGGGGAACAGCCGGCGCAGGACGGCACGGCTGCCGGCCGAGAAGGCCTCCGGGTGGTACATGATCTCGTCGCCGTCCAGCACGGCCAGCGCGGTGTCCAGGTGGTAGAAGCGCGGGTCGACCAGCTCCAGGCCGATCACCGGGCGCCCGAAGAACTCCTGGGCCTCCGCGTGCCCGTCGGCCACGCTGCGGAAGCCCCGCCCGGCCAGCACGGAGCTCGCGGTCAGCAGCAGGTCCCCCTCGCCCTCGTTGACGTGCTCCGGATCGCGCGTCTCGAAGCCCCGGGCGCGGAACCACTCCAGGTAGGCCGGGCCCTCGGCGGCCCGCTCGGCGTTGCAGAAGCGGGCGCCGAGCACCTTGCCGTCCACCACGGTGGCGCCGTTGGCGGCGTAGACCATGTCGGGCAGGCCCGGGATCGGGTCGATCAGGTCGACCCGGTGGCCGAGCTCGCCGTAGAGGGCGTGGAGCCGCTCCCACTGGGCGACGGCGAGGTCGGTGTCGACCGGCTTCGCCGGGTCCATCCACGGGTTGATCGCGTAGGTGACCTCGAAGTGGGTCGGACGGCACATCAGGTAGTGGCGCGGGCGGGCGGTGCGGGTCATGGGAGGCTCCATGGGTCGGGAGGGAAGGTCAGGCAGGTCAGGTCAGGTACGGGCAGGGCTGGCGGTTCGGGTGCTGCGGCGGTCCGGTCAGGAGACGGGACGCCCGGGGCGCTCGGGCAGCTCGGGCAGCTCGGGCCGCTCGGGGAAGTCGCGCAGGCTCCGCAGCGGGCTCGCCAGCAGCACCCCTCCGGCGGAGAGCAGCACGCCCGCCATGATCCAGATGGTGGTGCGGGCGCCCAACGCCTCGCCGAGCCAGCCGCCGGCCAGGGCGCCGACGGGGATCGCACCGTAGTTCAGGGTCGCCGCGCTGGCCCGGATCCGGCCGATCATCTCCGGCGGGCAGTAGGCCTGGTTGAAGCTTCCCGCCAGCACGTTCCCGGCGATCACCCCGCCCACCGCGACGGCCCAGGCGAGCGCGCACACCGCCAGCGGCAGCCGCTCCCCCGCGAGCGGCAGCAGGAGGATGAACGGCGCCACCACCAGCTCGCAGAGCAGCAGTCCGCGCGCGCTGCCGAGCCGGCGGGCGATCCGCCGGGCCAGCGTCGCCCCGGCCAGGCCGCCGACGCTGACCACCGCGAACACCATGCCCACCGCGCCCGGTTCGA
Organism: Kitasatospora sp. NPDC088779; assembly: GCF_040685395.1. Lineage (NCBI taxonomy): Bacteria > Bacillati > Actinomycetota > Actinomycetes > Kitasatosporales > Streptomycetaceae > Kitasatospora > Kitasatospora sp. NPDC088779. The sequence goes on from NZ_JBFBHW010000015.1 coordinate 44,450, forward strand.
CGCCGACCGACCGGATCAGGAACACCGTCTGCACCGCCTGGATGCCGTTCAGCCCCAGGTTGCCGACGGCGCCGAACAGTGCCAGCGTCCGCAGGTACGGGTCGTGCGCCAGGAAGCGCACCCCGTCGCCGATCTCCCGCAGGAGGCCGCGCCGCGCGGACCGCGGCGGCGGCTGCTCGACCGTCCGGATCCGGCTGACGCAGATCGCGGAGACCACGTAGCTGACGGAGTCCGCGAGCAGCCCGCTGGCCGCGCCGAACGCCTGCGCCAGCAGACCGGCCACGCCCGGCCCCGCGATGTCGGCCGCGGAGGCGCCGGAACGCAGCTTGACGTTGCCCTCCAGCAGGTCCTCCTTGCCGACCAGGGTCGGCAGCACGGCCCCGTAGGCGGTGGAGAAGAACACCTTCACGGCTCCGGTGAGCAGGGCCACCACCACCAGCTGCGGCATGCCGAGCACGCCCAGCCAGCCGGCCACCGGGACGCTCGCGAACAGCAGGAGCAGCAGCAGGTCGCAGACCAGCATCACCCGCAGCCGCGGCCAGCGGTCGACCCAGGCGCCGGCCGGCAGGCCGAGGAACAGCCAGGGCAGCCAGGCGGCGGCGTTCAGCACACCGACCGCGAGCGGGCCGGCGTCCAGCGTGACGACGGCGACCAGGGCCAGTGCCACGCTCCCGACGGCCGTGCCGAGACCGCTGGAGGTCTCACCGATCCAGAGCCGGCGGAAGTCGCCGTGGGCCCACAGGCCCCACCGGCCGCGGGGCGGTCCGGTCGGCGGTGCGGCGGGTGCGGGGACGGTGGTGGTCATCGCGGATCACACTCCAAGCTTCTCGGCGAGCACGGCGGCGATCCGTGCGAGGGACTCCGGACGGGTCAGGTCGCCGTGCCCGCAGGCCAGGCGGTGGCTCTCGATCCGGCCGTCCAGATAGGGCCGCCAAGCCTGCTCGTACGGCCAGTCGGCGGGCTTGGCGAGGGTGGCGCCGAAGAACACGGCGTCGCCCCGGTACTGCTCGGGCAGGTGCTCGGCCATCAGCTTGCGGTGCCGGTCGAACACCTCGGGCAGGACGTCCGCGGCCTCGCCGAGCACGGCCGCCAGGTCGGCCTGGCCGCTGCCGTCCGCCGGGTCGTAGCCCAGCGAGCGCAGCAACTCGGCCAGCGTGTCGGCCGGTTCGGTGGTGGGCGGGGCGGCGTCCGTGCGAACCGCCGGGGCGCCGTCCAACAGGGCCAGCAGGCCGACCGGCGCGCCCTCGGCCCGCAGCCGGACCGCCATCTCCTGGGCGACCACCGCGCCGAAGGACCAGCCCAGCAGGTGGTACGGGCCGGACGGGTGCACCGCGCGGATCTGCCGCACGTAGTCCTCGGCGATCTCGGCGACGCTCGCCGGCGCCCCGCCGCGCAGGCCACGGGCCTGGAGGCCGTACACCGGCAGCTCGGGGTCGAGGTGGCGCAGCAGCCCGGAGTAGACCCAGCTGATGCCGGCCGCCGGGTGGACGCAGAACAGCGGGGCCCGGTCGCCGCCGGTGCGCAGCGGCAGCAGGACGTCCAGGGCGTCGGCCGCCGGGCCCTGGTCGAGCCGGCGGTCGAGCCCGGCCACGGTCGGCGCCTCGAACAGCGCCCGCATGCCGAGGTCGACGCCGAGGGCGGTGCGGATCCGGGAGAGCAGCTTCATGGCGAGCAGGGAGTGTCCGCCGAGGTCGAAGAAGCCGTCGTCGATACCGACCCGCTCCAGGCCGAGGGTCTCGGCGAACAGTGTGCACAGCAGGCGCTCCCGCGGGGTGCGGGCCGGGCGGCCGGCCGGCAGGGCGGCGAAGTCCGGTGCGGGCAGAGCGCGGTGGTCGACCTTGCCGCTGCCGGTCAGCGGCAGGGCGGGCAGCGCGACGAAGGCGGCGGGCACCATGTGGGCGGGCAGGGACTCGGCGGTGAAGGCCCGCAGCCCGGCCGGGTCGAGCGGACGGTCGGTGACCAGGTAGGCGACCAGCCGGCTGCCGCTGTCGTCCGGTCGGACGACGGCGGCGGCGACCTCCGGGTGGCGGGTCAACGCCTGCTCGATCTCGCCGAGTTCGATCCGGAAGCCACGGATCTTCACCTGGTCGTCGGTGCGGCCCAGGTATTCCAACTCGCCGTCACGGGTGCGGCGGACCAGGTCCCCGGTACGGTACATCCTCGTACCCTCGGCGAACGGGCTGGCGACGAAACGCTCCGCCGTGAGCGCCGCGCGACCCAGGTAACCGCGGGCCAACCCGGCCCCGGCGAGGTACAACTCCCCCGGAACACCGGCCGGCACCGGATTCAGGTGCTCGTCCAGCACGTACCCGGCAGTCCCGGCGACCGTCCGGCCGAGAACCGGCCGGTCCGCGCCGTCGAGCGGCTGCACCAGCGCGTCCACGGTGCACTCCGTCGGACCGTACAGGTTGTACGCCCGAGTCCCCGGCGCCTCCCGCAACCGCGTCCACAGCGCCTGACCGACGGCCTCACCGCCCAGCAGCACGAGCTTCGGGGCGGGGGCGTCGAGCAGTCCCTCCTCGACCAGTTGGGCCGCGAAGGACGGGGTCGAGTTCACCACGTCGAGGCCGTGCGTGCCGACGTGGCGGACCAGGGCGGCTGCGTCGAGGCGCAGGTCGTCGCCGATCAGGTGCAGCTCGTGCCCGGCGACCATCCACAGCACGCCGTCCCACGAAGCGTCGAAGCACAGCGAGGCCGTCAACGCGACCCTCCGCCGCTCCTCACCCGCCATCAGCTCCATCCGGTGGCCCGCCAGCAGAGCCGCGAGACTCCCATGCGACACCACCACGCCCTTGGGGCGACCGGTGGAGCCCGAGGTGTAGATCACATACGCCGCATCCGCCGACTCCAGCCGACGGCTCAGACTCCCGTCCGGACCGGGCACATCCGTGACATCCAGAACGGACAGCCCCGCCAGCACCTCCGGCAACGGCCAGCGCCCGTCACTCAGCACCAGCACCGGCGCCGCATCCTCCAGCGTGTACGCCGTCCGCTCCGCCGGGTACGACGGGTCCAGCGGCAGGTAGACACCACCGGCCTTCAACACCGCCAGCAACCCCACCACCGACTCCACCGAACGCGGCAGCGCCAACGCCACCACCGACCCGGGGACCACCCCGGCGGCGATCAGCCGGTGCGCCAACCGGTTCGCCCGCGCGTCCAGCTCCGCGAAGGTCAACGCAACGCCCCCGTGGACCAGCGCCACCACCTCCGGAGTCGCCACGGCCTGAGCCTCGAACACAGCCGGAACCAACGGCACCTCCACCGCCAACGGCACCACCCCGCCCAGCAGTTCGACCCGCTCGACCGGGGACAGCAGCTCCGCCCGACCGATCGGCTGGTCCGGCTCGGCCGCCACGGCCGCCAGCAGCCGGCCGAGCCGGAGGGCGATCGCCTCGGCCGTCTCCCGGTCGAAGAGGTCGGTGGCGAAGTCGATCACGCACTCCAGGCCGGCTGGGGCGCCGTCCGCGTCGAAGGACTCGCCGATGCCGACGCTCAGGTCGAACTTGGCGACCGCGCCACCGGACGGCTCGACGGAGACGTCCAGACCGGCCGCGTCGAGCGGCGCCGCGTCGCCGTCGCCCTGCATCACCAGCATGACCTGGAAGAGCGGGTGGCGGGCCAGCGAGCGGGCCGGGTTCAGCTCCTCCACCAGCCGCTCGAACGGCACGTCCTGGTGTGCGTGCGCGTCGAGTTGGGTCTCCCGGACGCGGGCCAGCAGTTCGGTGAAGCTCGGATCTCCCGAGGTGTCGGTGCGCAGCACCAGGGTGTTGACGAAGAAGCCGACCAGGTCGTCCAGCGCCTCGTCGGACCGCCCGGCCACCACCGAACCGATCGGCACGTCGGTGCCCGCGCCGAGCCGGGTGAGCAGGGCGGCGAGGGCGGCCTGGACGGTCATGAACATCGTCACCCGCTGCGAGCGCGCCAACGTCACCAGTTCGCGGTGGAGTTCGGCGCCCAGCGGATGGACGATCCGGTCGCCGCGGTGGCTGGCGACGGCGCCCCGGGGGCGGTCCGCCGGGAGCGCCAGCTCCTCCGGGAGGTCGGCCAGCGCGTCCCGCCAGTAGGCGAGTTGGCGACTGAGGAGGCCGCCCTGGGCCTGGCCTTCGCCTTCGCCCTCGCCTTCGCCGAGCAGCTCACGCTGCCAGAGCGCGTAGTCCGCGTACTGCACCCGCAGCGGCGCCTGCTCGGGCGCGGCGCCCGCCACCCGCGCCGCGTAGGCCGCGGCGAGATCGCGCAGCAGCGGGCCCATCGACCAGCCGTCACCGGCGATGTGGTGCAGCACCAGGACGAGCAGGTGCTCGTCCCGGCCGGCCGGGATCAGGTGGGCCCGGATCGGCAGTTCGGCGGCGAGGTCGAACGGGCGCGAGGTGCAGGCCTCCGGCGCGGTGCCGCCGGGCAGCAGCTCGACGGGGACGCGGGCCGCCTCGGCCGGTCGGATCCGCTGGTACGGGGTTCCGTCCTCCTCCTCGATCACCGTGCGCAGGCTCTCGTGCCGGGCCACCAGGTCGCCGAGGGCGAGCTCCAGGGCCGCGGCGTCCAGCTCGCCCGTCACGCGGAGCACGAGCGGCAGGTTGTAGAGGGCGCTCGGGCCCTCCATCCGGTCGATCAGCCAGAGCCGCTGCTGCGCGAAGGACAGCGGCACCCGCTCGGGCCGCTCAGCGCGGACGGTCAGCGCGAGCCGGTCGCAGCCCGCGTCGAGGCGGCCGGCGAGCCCGGCCGCGGTCGGCGCCTCGAAGACGTCCCGGATGCCCAACTCCACACCCAGCACGGACCGGACCCGGCTCAGCAGCCGGGTGGCGAGCAGCGAGTGCCCGCCCAGCGCGAAGAAGTCGTCCTCCACGCCGACCGCGTCCAGGCCCAGCACCTCGGCAAGCAGGCCGCACAGGATCTCCTCCTGCGGGCTACGGGCCGTCCGGCCGCCGGCCGCCGCCAGGGCGGCGAAGTCCGGGGCGGGCAGAGCACGGCGGTCGACCTTGCCGCTGCCGGTCAGCGGCAGGGCGGGCAGCGCGACGAAGGCGGCGGGCACCATGTAGCCGGGCAGCGACTCGCCGGCGAACCGGCGCAGCGCGTGGGCGAGTTCGGGGGCGGCGGCGCCGTCCACCGCGCAGTAGGCGACCAGCCGGCGGTCTCCTTCGCTGCTCTCCCGAACGGTCACCACGGTCTGGCGGACGGCGGGGTGGCGGGTCAATGCCTGCTCGATCTCGCCGAGTTCGATCCGGAAGCCACGGATCTTCACCTGGTCGTCGGTGCGGCCCAGGTACTCGATCCCACCGTCGCGGGTACGACGGACCAGGTCCCCGGTGCGGTACATCCTCGTACCCTCGGCGAACGGGCTGGCGACGAAACGCTCCGCCGTGAGCGCCGCGCGACCCAGGTAGCCCCGGGCCAGACCGGCCCCGGCGAGGTACAACTCCCCCGGAACACCCGCTGGCACCGGGTTCAGGTGCTCGTCCAGCACGTACCCGGCGGTCCCCGCGACCGTCCGGCCGAGAACCGGCCGGTCCGCGCCGTCGAGCGGCTGCACCAGCGCGTCCACGGTGCACTCCGTCGGACCGTACAGGTTGTACGCCCGGGTCCCCGGCGCCTCCCGCAACCGCGTCCACAGCGCCTGACCGACCGCCTCACCCCCCAGCAGCAGGAGGCCCGGCGCCGGTGCTTCCAACAGTCCTTCTGCCAGGAGCTGTTCGGCGTACGAAGGGGTGACCTCCAGGACGCCGATTCCGGCCTCGCGCACGTGGCGGACCAGCAGGGCGGCGTCCCGGCGGACCTCGTCGCCGATCAGGTGCAGCTCGTGCCCGGCGACCATCCACAGCACGCCGTCCCACGAAGCGTCGAAGCACAGCGAGGCCGTCAACGCGACCCTCCGCCGCTCCTCACCCGCCATCAGCTCCATCCGGTGGCCCGCCAGCAGCGCCGCGAGACTCCCGTGCGACACCACCACCCCCTTGGGGCGACCGGTCGAACCCGACGTGTAGATCACGTACGCCGCATCCGCCGCGCCCAGCCGACGGCTCGGACTCCCGCCCGGACCGGGCACATCCGTGACATCCAGAACGGACAGCCCCGCCAGCACCTCCGGCAACGGCCAACGCCCGTCACTTAGCACCAGCACCGGCGCCGCATCCTCCAGCGTGTACGCCGTCCGCTCCGCCGGGTACGACGGGTCCAGCGGCAGGTAGACACCACCGGCCTTCAACACCGCCAGCAGCCCCACCACCGACTCCACCGAACGCGGCAGCGCCAACGCCACCACCGACCCGGGGACCACCCCGGCGGCGATCAGCCGGTGCGCCAGCCGGTTCGCCCGCGCGTCCAGCTCCGCGAAGGTCAACGCGACGCCCCCGTGGACCAGCGCCACCGCCTCCGGAGTCGCCACGGCCTGAGCCTCGAACACGGCCGGAACCAACGGCACCTCCGCCTCCAACGGCACTACCCCGCCCAGCAGTTCGACCCGCTCGACCGGGGTGATCAACGGGAGCAGCCCGATCCGGGTGTCCGGCCGCTGGACGGCCGCCGTCAGCAGCCGCGCGAAGTGGCGGACGACCGTCTCGGCCGTCTCCCGGTCGAAGAGGTCCGTCGCGAAGTCGAGCGCGCAGTCGATCCCGGCGGGTTCGCCCTCCGGGTCGAAGGACTCCTGGGCGATCAGGTTGAGGTCGAACTTGGCGACTCCGGTGGCCGCCGGCAGCGCCTCGCCCCACAGGCCGGTGGGCGACGCGTCGGCCTGCTCGTTGTTCTGGAGCACCAGCATGACCTGGAAGAGCGGGTGGCGGGCCAGCGAGCGGGCCGGGTTCAGCTCCTCCACCAGCCGCTCGAACGGCACGTCCTGGTGTGCGTAGGCACCGAGGTCGGTCTCCCGGACGCGGGCCAGCAGTTCGGTGAAGCTCGGATCTCCCGAGGTATCGGTGCGCAGCACCAGGGTGTTGACGAAGAAGCCGACCAGGTCGTCCAGCGCCTCGTCGGACCGCCCGGCCACCACCGAACCGATCGGCACGTCGGTGCCCGCTCCGAGCCGGGTGAGCAGGGCGGCGAGGGCGGCCTGGAGGGCCATGAACACCGTCACCCGCTGCGAGCGCGCCAACGCGACCAGTTCGCGGTGGAGTTCGGCGCCCAGGAGTTGCGACACCCGGTCGCCGTGGTGGCTGGCGACGGCGCCCCGGGGGCGGTCCGCCGGCAGCGCCAGCTCCTCCGGGAGGTCGGCCAGCGCGTCCCGCCAGTAGGCGAGTTGGCGGGCGGCCAGGCTCTCCGGATCGACCTCCTCGCCGAGCAGCTCGCGCTGCCAGAGCGCGTAGTCCGCGTACTGCACCGGCAGCGGCGCCCGATCGGGCGCGGTGCCCGCCGCCCGGGCCTCGTAGGCCTCGGCGAGATCGCGGACCAGCGGGCCCGTCGACCAGCCGTCGCTCGCGATGTGGTGCAGTACCAGGACCAGCACGTGGTCCTGGTCGGCGGTGCGCAGCAGGACGGCCCGGAGCGGGAGTTCGGTGGCCAGGTCGAAGGCCCGGCGAGAGGCCGCGTCGACGGCCTCGGCGACCTCGTCGGCCGGGCAGTCCCGGACGTCGAAGGGCACCGCCGCCGCGTCGGCCGGGCGGATCAGCTGGTGGGGCTCGCCGTCGGTCTCGACGATCACCGTGCGCAGGCTCTCGTGCCGGGCCACCAGGTCGCCGAGGGCGAGCTCCAGGGCCGCGGCGTCCAGCTCCCCGGCCAACCGCAGGGCCAGCGGCGAGTTGTAGAGGGCGCTCGGGCCCTCCATCCGGTCGATCAGCCAGAGCCGCTGCTGCGCGAAGGACAGCGGCACCCGCTCGGGCCGCTCGGCCCGGGCGCTCAGCGCGAGCCGGTCGCAGCCCGCGTCAAGGCGGCCGGCGAGCCCGGCCGCGGTCGGCGCCTCGAAGACGTCCCGGATACCCAACTCCGCACCCAGCGCGCCCCGGACCCGGCTCAGCAGCCGGGTGGCGAGCAGCGAGTGCCCGCCGAGGGCGAAGAAGTCGTCGTCGGCGCCGACCGCGTCCAGGCCGAGCACCTCGGCGAGCAGGCCGCAGAGGATCTCCTCCTGCGGGGTGCGGGCGGCCCGGCCGCCGGCGAGGGCGGCGAAGTCCGGGGCCGGGAGCGCGGCACGGTCCAGTTTGCCGTTGGCGTTCAGCGGCAGGGCGGGCAGCGGCACGATGGCGGCCGGGAGCATGTAGCCGGGCAGTGTCTCCGCGGCGAAGGCGCGCAGTCCGGCCGGGTCGAGGGGGCCGTCGGCGACCACGTAGGCGACCAGGCGCAGGCCGCTGTCGTCGGGCAGGACGGCGGCCCGGTGCACCTGCGGGTGCGCGGCCAGGACGCTCTCGATCTCGCCGAGTTCGATCCGGAAGCCGCGAACCTTGACCTGGTGGTCGGTGCGGCCGAGGTACTCCAGCTCGCCGTCGCGGGTGCGGCGGACCAGGTCCCCGGTGCGGTACATCCTCGTACCCTCGGCGAACGGGCTGGCGACGAAACGCTCGGCGGTCAGCCCCGGCCGGTTCAGGTAGCCCCGGGCCAGCCCGGCCCCGGCCAGGTACAGCTCCCCGGGGACGCCGACCGGCACCGGGTTCAGGTACTCGTCCAGCACGTACCCGGCGGTCCCGGCGACCGTCCGGCCGAGCACCGGCCGCTGGGTGCCGTCGAGCGGCCGGGTGAGGGCGTGCACGGTGGACTCGGTGGGGCCGTACATGGTGTGGCCGGCGGTCAGCGGGGACGCGCACAGCCTGCTCCACAGGCCCTGGCCGATGGCCTCCCCGCCGAGCAGCAGCAGCTTCGGCGCGGGCTCCTCCAGCAGGCCCTCCTCGACCAGTTGCTCGGCGTACGAGGGGGTGACGTGCAGCGTGTCGATCCCGGTCTCGCGCACGTGGCGGACCAGCAGGGCGGCGTCCCGGCGGACCTCGTCGCCGATCAGGTGCAGCTCGTGCCCGGCGACCATCCAGAGCACGACCTCCAGCGAGGCGTCGAAGCAGAGCGACGCGGTCAGCGCGGCCCGCAGCCGGCCGTGCGCCGCCTCGGCGTCCGCGATCATCGTGGCCCGGTGGCCGGCCAGCAGGGCCGCGAGGCTGCGGTGCGGCACCAGCACGCCCTTGGGGCGGCCGGTCGAGCCGGAGGTGTGGATCACGTACGCGGCGTCCGCCGCGTGCAGGCGGGGCCGCGGGTCCTGGGCCGGGCCGGGCTCGTCCGTGACGTCCAGGACGGGCAGGGCGGCCAGCAGTTCGGGCAGCGGCCAGCGGGCGTCGGTCAGCACCAGGGCGGGCGCGGCGTCCGCGAGCATGTGCGCCGTCCGCTCCGCCGGGTACTCGGCGTCCAGCGGCAGGTAGGCGCCGCCGGCCTTGAGTACCGCCAGCAGCCCGACCACCGTCTCCGCCGAGCGCGGCAGGGCGAGGGCCACCACCGATCCGGGGGCCACCCCGGCGGCGATCAGCCGGTGCGCCAGCCGGTTGGCCCGCGCGTTCAGCTCCGCGAAGGTCAGCGCGGTGTCCCCGTGGACCAGCGCCACCGCCTCCGGGCTGGCCGCGGCCCGGGCCTCGAACACGGCCGGGAGCAGCGGCGGTTCCCCGGCCGACGCGGGGCCGGCCGTCAGCGCGGCCCGCTCGGCCTCGGGCAGGACCTCGGCGGCGGTGACGGCCAGGTCCGGGTCGGCGGCGGCCTGCCGCAGGATCAGGACCAGCGCGGCGCCCAGCCGTTCCGCCGTCTCCCGGTCGAACAGGTCGGTGGCGTACTCCAGCCCGCCCGCGAGCCCGCCCGGGGTCCCGTCCGCGCGGTGGCGCTCGGTCAGCGACAGCTTGAGGTCGAACTTGGCGGTGCCGTAGTCGACGGGCTCCTCCGCCGCCGCCACACCGGGGAAGGACGGTCCGGCCTCGGCGGCGGTGGCGAAGGTCAGCATCACCTGGAACAGCGGGTGCCGGGCCAGCGAGCGGACCGGGTTGAGCTCCTCGACGAGGCGCTCGAACGGCGTGTCCTGGTGCTCGTACGCCGCGAGGTCGGTGTCCCGGACGCGGCGCAGCAGTTCGGCGAAGCCCGGCCGGCCGGAGAGGTCGGTGCGCAGCACCAGGGTGTTGGCGAAGTAGCCGACCAGGTCGGTGACGGCCTCGTCGAGGCGGCCGGCGACCGGAGTGCCGATCGGCAGGTCGGTACCGGCGCCGAAGCGGTGCAGCAGGGTGGCGTAGGCGGCCTGGAGGACCATGAACAGGGTCGCGCCGTGCTGGGCGGCGAGCTCGCCGAGGCGGGCGTGCAGTTCGGCGTCGAGTTCCAGCGGGACGACGGCGCCGCGGTGGGTGGCGACCGGCGGCCGGGGGCGGTCCACGGGCAACGGCAGCTCCTCCGGCAGGTCGGCCAGCGCGGCCCGCCAGTAGGCGAGTTGGCGGGCGGCCAGGCTCTGCGGGTCGTCCTCGTCGCCGAGCAGGGCGTGCTGCCAGAGCGCGTAGTCGGCGTACTGGACGGGCAGCGGCTCGCCGTCGGGGGCGCGGCCGGCGAGCCGGGCCCGGTAGGCGTCGGTGAGGTCGCGGTAGAGCGGGCCCAGCGAGGCGCCGTCCCCGGCGATGTGGTGCAGGACGAGGACCAGGACGTGCTCGTCCGGGCCCTCGGGCCGCAGGTAGGCGTGCAGGGGCAGGTCGGCGGCCAGGTCGAAGGTGTGGCGGGCGAGTTCGTCCACCGGCCGGTCGGTGGTGGTGAGCAGCGGGGCGGTCGGCCCGTCGAGGACGTGCTGGTGGGGGGTGCCGTCGTGGACGGCGAAGACGGTGCGCAGGGCCTCGTGCCGCCGGACGGTGTCGCCGAGGGCGTCGGCCAGGGCGGCGGGGTCGAGCGGGCCGCGCAGCCGCAGGGCGAGGGTCACGTTGTAGGTGGCGGCGGGGCCCTCGGCCTGGGCGAGGAACCAGAGGCGGCGCTGGGCGAAGGAGAGCGGCACCCGGTCGGGCCGGGGGCCGGGCCGCAGCGCCGGGCGGGCCGGGGCGGGCACGTCGGCCGCGCGGTCGGCGAGCCGGTCGGTGAGCCCGGCGACGGTGGGGGCCTGGAAGAGGTCGCCGATGGCGAGTTCGATGCCGAGTTCGGCGCGGGCCCGCCCGGTGAGGCGGGTGGCGAGCAGCGAGTGGCCGCCGAGGGCGAAGAAGTCGTCGTCGATGGTGATGTCGTCGATGCCGAGCAGGTCGCCGAAGAGCTCGCACAGCGCCCGTTCGCGCTCGTCGCGGGGCTCGCGGCCGGTGCCGTCGGCGGCGACGTCCGGGGCGGGCAGGGCCCGGCGGTCGACCTTGCCGTTGGCGTTGAGCGGCAGCGCGTCGAGCAGGACGACGGCGGCGGGGACCATGTAGCCGGGCAGCGTGGTGCCGGCGAAGGTGCGCAGCTCGGCCGGGGTGAGCGAGGCGTCGGCGGTGCAGTAGGCGACCAGCCGGGTGTCGCCGGGGCGGTCCTCACGGGCGATCACGATGACCTGGCGCACGGCGGGGTGGTGGGAGAGCGCCGCCTCGATCTCGCCGAGTTCGATCCGGAAGCCGCGCAGCTTGACCTGGCCGTCGATCCGGCCGAGGAACTCCACGGCGCCGTCGGCGCGCAGCCGCACCAGGTCGCCGGTGCGGTACATCCTCTCCCCGGGCGCGTACGGGCAGGCGACGAACCGCTCGGCGGTCAGCCCCGGACGGTTCAGGTAGCCCCGGGCCAGCCCGGCACCGGCGATGTACAGCTCTCCCGGGACGCCGGGCGGGACGGGGCACAGCCGGGCGTCGAGGACGTAGCTGCGCATGGCGTCGAGCGGGCCGCCGATCGGCACCCGGGGGCCGTCGAGGTCGGCGTGGACGAGCGGGTGGTGGGTCGCGAAGGTGGTGGTCTCGGTGGGCCCGTAGACGTGGGCGAGCAGCAGGTCGGGGCAGGCGTCCAGGACGCGCCGCATCAGGGTGCCGGAGGCGGCTTCGCCGCCGGTGCAGACGACCCGCAGGGCGGCGAAGGTCTGCGGGGCCTGCTCGGCGACGAGGTCGAACAGGGCTTTGGTGAGGAAGACGGCGGTGACGTCGTGGCGGGTGGTGACGGCGTGCAGGGAGGTGGCGTCGAGGGCGCCGGGCGGGGCGACCACGACGGTGCCGCCGGCCAGCAGGGGCGTCCAGATCTCGTAGGTGGCGGCGTCGAAGGCGTGCGGGGAGTGCAGCAGGACCCGCTCGTGCCGGCCGTCCTGCCAGCGCCGGTCGGCGGCGAGGTCGAGGACGTCGCGGTGGCGGACGGCGACGCCCTTGGGGCGGCCGGTGGAGCCGGAGGTGTACATCGCGTAGGCGAGCTGGTCCGGGTGGACGGGCACGCCGGGGCGGTGGGCGGGGGCGGCCGCCTCGTCGCCGGGGCGGACCACCACGGCCCGGTGCGGGAAGCCCGGGTCGGCGCGGTCGGTGAGCAGCACGGGGGCGCCGGTGTCGGCGAGCACGTCGGTCATCCGCTCGGGCGGCAGGCCGGGGTGCATGGGCACGTAGCAGCCGCCGGCCTTGAGGATCGCCAGGGTGGCGACGACGACGTCGACGGAGCGCTCCATCAGCATCGCGACGGGGGTCTCGGTGCCGACGCCGAGGGCGATCAGGTGGTGGGCGAGGCGGTTGGCCCGGGCGTCGAGTTCGGCGTAGCCGAGGGTGCCGCCGTCGTGGGCGAGGGCGGTGGCGTGCGGGGTGCGGTCGGCCTGGCGCTCGAAGGACTCGGCGAGGGTCCCGGGCCGGCCCGGGGCGCCGGTGGCGTTCCACTCGGTGAGGATGCGGGTGCGCTCCTCGGGGGCGAGGACGTCGAGGGTGGCGATGGGGGCGTGCGGGTCGGCGGCGGCACCGGTCAGCAGCAGGCCGAGCCGGTCGGCCAGGGCGGCGACGGTGGTGTGGTCGTAGAGGTCGGCGGCGTACTCGATCGAGCCGGTGAGCCCGGCGGGGGCGCCGTCGGGGCCGTGGCGTTCGGCGATGCCGATGTTGAGGTCGAACTTGGCGACCCGCAGGCCGATCGGTTCGGGTGCGGACTCCAGCCCGGGCAGGTCGAGTTCGGCGTCCTGTCCGTGGTTCTGGAGCACCAGCAGGGTCTGGAACAGCGGGTGGCGGCCGAGGGCGCGGGTCGGGTTGAGCTCCTCGACGAGGCGCTCGAAGGGGATGTCCTGGTGGGCGAAGGCGTCGAGCTGGGCCTCCCGGACGCGGCCGAGCAGCTCGGCGAAGCTCGGGTCGCCGGACGTGTCGGCGCGCAGCACGAGGGAGTTGACGAAGAAGCCGACCAGGTCGTCCAGGGCCTCGTCGGCGCGGCCGGCGAGGCCGGTGCCGAGCGGGACGTCGGTGCCGGCGCCGAGCCTGGTGAACAGTGCGGCCAGGCCGGCCTGGAGGACGGTGAACAGGGTGGTGCGGTGCGCGCGGGCGAGGTCGAGCAGGGCGCTGTGCAGGTCGGCGCCCCAGGTGAGGTCGACGGAGTCGGCGGCGCCGGTGGGGGCGGGCGGCCGGGGGCGGTCCGTCGGCAGCTCCAGTTCCTCCGGGAGGCCGGCCAGCGCGGTTCGCCAGTGGTCGAGTTGGCGGGCGAGCAGGCTCTCGGGGTCGCGCTCGTCGCCGAGCAGGTCGCGCTGCCAGAGCGCGTAGTCGGCGTACTGGACGGGCAGCGGCTCCCAGTGGGGGGCGCGGCCGACGAGCCGGGCCCGGTAGGCGGTGGCGAGGTCGCGCAGCAGCGGGCCGAGCGACCAGCCGTCGCCGGCGATGTGGTGCAGGACGACGAGCAGCACGTGCTCGGTCGGAGCGAGGGTGAACACCGTGACCCGGATGGGCAGTTCGCGGCTCAGCTCGAAGGTCTCGGCGGCGGCCGCGTCCCGGCGGGCGGGGTAGTCGTCCGGTGCGCAGTCCACGACCAGGAAGCGCGGCTGCGCCTCCTCGGCCGGCAGGATCTGCTGCACCGGGACTCCCCCGGCCACCGGGAACACCGTACGCAGGGCCTCGTGCCGGGCGACCACGTCCACCGTCGCGGCGCGCAGCGCGGCGGTGTCGAGCTCGCCGCGCAGGCGCAGGGCGAACGGAAGGTTGTACAGCGCGGTCGGCCCCTCGATCTGGTCGATCAGCCAGAGACGCTGCTGTGCGTACGAAACCGGGATCACGGTGCTTCCTCTACTCACGTCACGGCACGGGGTGGTCTGGGACGGTCAGGCGACGGCCAGGGTGGGCCGGACGCTGGGCCGGCAGTCCAGGACGTCGAGGGGCTGCCCCATCGCGACGGCGATCCTGCGGTCGCCGCGGTACGGGTCCCGGCCGTGCGCGCACAGCACGTTGTCGACCAGCATCACGTCGCCGACCTGCCAGCGCTCGCGCACGGTCGCGGCGTGGTACGCCTCGTTGAGGGCGTCGACGTCGGCGCGCTCCAGGGGTTCGCCGTCCCCGAAGCCGGTGTTGAACGGGAAGCCGTCCGGGCCGAACTCGTCGGTCATCGCCTCGCGGATGTCCGGGTCGAGCGACCACTCGCTCCAGAAGGCGAGGTGGTTGAACCAGACCTCCTCGCCGGTCGCCGGGTGGTGGATGGTGCCGGGGCGCAGCTGGCCGGTGCGCAGGTTGCCGTCCGGCAGCCACTCCCAGGTGATGCCGTTCTCCCGGCAGTAGGCCTCGACCTCGGCCCGGTCCTCGGTGGCGAAGGCGGTGCGCCAGCCCAGGGAGACGTAGTCCGAGTAGTTGCGGGTGAGCGTCCAGCCGGACGTCCGCATCCGCTCGACCAGGTGCGCGGGCAGGTGGTCGAGCACCTGGCGGCAGTCGGCGGTCGGGGTGGCGCCGCCCTCCTCGGGGGCGGTCAGGCAGGCGAAGAGCAGCCGGCCCGGGAAGGTGAGGGTGTAGCTGTTCTCGTTGTGCATCCGGATCGGCTGGGGCGACGGCAGGTCGGTGGAGGAGAAGACGCCGTTGCCGTAGTCGCTGCGCGGGGTGGCCTTCTCCCGGTAGGGGGTGCGCTCGGGGATGAGGACGTCGCGCACGGCGGCGACGTCCTCGGTGCTCGCGACCGGCAGGCCGCGCAGGAAGATCGTGCCGTGCCGGTGCAGGGCTTCGGTGAGCTCGGCCTCGTTCTCGCGCAGCCATGCGCGGGCCTCGCCGATGTCGGCGGTGCGCGGGGCGTGCGCGAGGGCCGGACGGCCGGGGTTCAGTTCCCAGGTCAGCATGGTCGCGCTCACTGCCGGGCGAGGGAGGCGGTCAGGCTGGCGGGCCGGATGTCGGTCCAGTTGGCCTCGATGTGGTCGAGGCAGCCCTGGCGGGTGTCCTCGCCGTGGACGGTGGTCCAGCCGGCCGGCACGTCGATCCAGACCGGCCACAGCGAGTGCTGGTTCTCGTCGTTGACCAGCACCAGGTAGCCGGCGTTGTCGTCCTCGAACGGGTTGCTCATGGTGTCCTCCTTGGGTTGCTTCGAAGGTAGGGGCGGGCCGGGGGGCGCAACGGCAGGAGTCGCGGCAGGAACGCGGCAGTTCGGCTCGGGCGCCCGTCGGCGGTCCGCGGCGGCCCGGTTCAGCGCGGGGTGAGGCGCACCGGGAAGTGGTCCAGGCCGAAGTTGATGATCGAGCGGTTGTGGACGACCGGCCCGGTCGGTTCGATCACGGCGACGCGCTCCAGCATCGCCGCGAACAGGGCGCCGAGTTCGGCCTTGGCCAGCGGCGCGCCGATGCAGTAGTGGGCGCCGAGGCCGAGGGCGAGGTGCTTGTTGGGGGCGCGGTCGAGCAGGATCTCCTCGGGCCGGTCGAAGGCCTCCGGGTCCCGGTTGGCGGACCACACCCAGACCGCGACCCGGTCGCCGCGCCGGATGGTGCGGCCGTCGAGCTCGGTGTCCCGGCTCGCGGTGCGCAGGGTGTGCAGCCCGACGGACGTCCAGCGCAGGAGTTCGTCCAGCGCCGAGTCCATGCCGACCTCACCCCGCTGCAACTGCCGCCACAGTTCCGGGTGCTGGACGAGGGTGTGCAGGCCCATGGCCGCGGTGTGACGGACGGTCTGGACGCCGCCGACCACGATGTTGTCCAGGTTGAGGACGACGTCCTCGATCGGCAGCAGCTTGCCGCCGACCCGGTAGGTGGCCATCTTGCTGATCAGGTCGTCGCGCGGGTCGGTGCGGCGCAGCATCACCTGGTGCAACAGGTAGGGGATGAGCTGCTGGTGGCCGGCCCGGCGCTCCTCGGGGGTGCGGCCGAGGAAGGCGACGTCACAGACCCGCTCGACCATCTCGCGGTCCTTCTCGGGGACGTCCAGGAGGTCGCACATGACGGACAGCGGCAGGGCGGAGACGGCGTCGACGAGGTCGACCTCGCCCAGCTCGACCGCCCGGTCGACGATCGAGGCGGCGAGTTCGGTGATTCCGCGGGACGCTCCGCGCACCGGGCCGGGGGCGAAGAACGGGTTGGCGGGCGCGCGGAGTTCGCGGTGCCGGGGCGGGTCGGTGAGGGCCATCATCCGGCCGGAGCCGACCGGGACGTTGCCCTCGCCGGCGCCGAGCAGCGAGCCCTGCTCGGAGCTGTAGAGCGTGGCGTTGCGCAGCACCTCCGCGGAGTGCCGGTAGGAGAGCACCGACCAGATCGGCCCGTCGTCGACGGTGTCGGTGCGGTGGACGGAGGCCTCCCGGCGCAGTTCCGCGACCAGGGCGGGGGTGTCGGGGCGGGCCCACAGGCCCGGGTCGGTGAGGTCGACCGCGGTGGTGGTCAGCATGGCTACTCCGTCGTGGACTGGTCGGCGGCGGCGCCGGCCCGGTGGCCCGGGCCCGGTCGCTCGATGAGGGAGGTCAGCAGGTCGACCGGGCCGGGCCCGTCGACGGTGGCGAGCAGGTGGCCGCCGGGGACGATGTAGTGGCCGCTGGCACCACGGGTGTGGACGGCCCAGCCCTGGAGTCCGGCGGAGCCGAGCATCGGGTCGTCGGCGCCGGCGACGGTGTGCAGGTCGGAGCCGATCGGCGGGTGCGGGCGGGGGCGGTAGGTGGCGACCACGGCCAGGTCGGTACGGATACCCTGAAGCGCGTGCTCCTTCAACTCCGAGTCGCCCTCGATGAGTTCACCCATGCCGGCCAGGCGAAGCAGGTCGTCTGCGGTGTGCTGCGGGCGGTCCCGGCCGGCCCAGGTGGCAGGCGGCGAGGCGGAGGCGGCGACCACCAGTTCGGGCCGCCGCTCGGCGGGCAGCGCCCGGGCGACCTCGTAGCCGAGCAGGGCGCCGAAGCTCTGCCCGTAGAAGCCGAACCGGCCCGTCAGGTGCGGGGTGAGGGCGTCCACGACGGCGTCGACCAGCAGGTCGAAGCTCGCGGGCATCGGGTGGCCGAGGCGACCGCCGCGGGCGGGCGGGCGCACCGCCCAGACCTCGGCGGTCGGGGCGAGGGCGCGGGCGAGCGGGGTGTAGGCGGTGGCGTCGCCCCCGGCGTGCGGGAAGCAGAACAGCCGGAACGGGCGGTGCGGTTGGGGCGCGGGGACGAGCAGCCAGTCCCCCTCGACGCGGGGGCGCACCCGCGTGGCGGTGGTCATGCGCCGCTGACCCGGGCGCGGGCGGTCAGGGCGGGCCGGGGGGCGGCGGTGCCGGCCTCGACGGCCTTCCCGACGGTGGCGGTGAAGGCGGCCAGGTCGGCCGAGTCCAGCAGGTGGCGCAGCTGGAGCTCGATGCCCAGCCGGCGGCGCAGCAGGTGGACGACGCGCAGCGCGGCGAGCGAGTGGCCGCCGAGCGAGAAGAAGTCGTCGGTGGGCGTGACGCCGGTCAGGCCGAGCACGGTGCGCCAGACCTCGGCGACCTGCTCCGCCAGCCCGCCGGGGCCCTCGGCGGGCGCCTCCTCGGCCGCGGGGGCGGGCTGCGCCGCGGGGGCGGGCAGGGCCGCGTGGTCGACCTTGCCGTTCGGGGTGAGCGGCATGGCGTCCAGCACGGTGATCGCCGAGGGCACCAGGTGCGCGGGCAGGGTGGCCCGCAGGCGCTCGGTCAGTTCGGCGGCGGCGGTGGCGCCGGTGACGTAGCCGACGAGCCGGCGGTCGCCGGGGGCGGGCTCGTGGACGGTGACGGCGGCGGCCTGGACGCCGTCCAGCCGGGCCAGCGCGTGCTCGACCTCGCCGAGCTCGATCCGGTAGCCGCGCAGCTTGACCTGGCGGTCGACCCGGCCGACGTACTCCAGCCGGCCGCCCTCGCCGCGCCGGGCCTGGTCGCCGGTGCGGTACATCCTCTCGCCGGGGGCGGTCGGGTCGGCGACGAAGCGTCCGGCGGTCAGCCCGGGGCGGCCCGGGTAGCCGTGGGCGAGCCCGGGCCCGGCGAGGTACAGCTCGCCGACGACGCCGTCGGCGACCGGGGCGAGCTTCTCGTCCAGCAGGTGGAGGCGCACGCCGGGCAGCGGATCGCCCAGGTGCGGACCGGGGCCGCTGATCGGCGTGGTGACGGCGTCGACGGTGCACTCGGTGGGCCCGTACAGGTTGAGCGCGTCGATGCCGCCGTCAGCGAGCTCCCGCCAGGTGTGCTCGGGGACGGGCTCGCCGCCCATGAACAGCCGCGGCACCCGGGCGCCGGTGAGCGGCTCGCGCAGCAGCTCCCAGTGCGAGGGGGTCAGGTCGAGGTCGGTGACGGCGTGCTCGGCCAGCAGGGCCGCCACCCGGGCGGGGTCGGCGCGGTGCTCGTCGCCGATGACCAGGACGGTGTCGCCGCGGCAGATCCGGGCCCACTGCTGGACGGAGGCGTCGAAGGAGACGCTGGCGTTCCAGCCGACCACCCCGGGCTCGGCACGGTAGGCGCCGGCGGCCTCCAGTGCCTCCACCAGGGCGGCGACGGCGCCGCGCGGCACCTCGACGCCCTTGGGGAGCCCGGTGGAGCCGGAGGTGTAGATGACGTAGGCGGGGTCGAGCGGGTCGGCCGCCTCCGGCAGATCAGGCCCGCCGGCGGCGGCGTCCGGGCGCAGGACCGGCACGCCCTGGGCCGCCGGGAGGCCGTCCGCGCTGATCAGGGCCGCGAGCCGCGCGTCGGCGGCCATGAAGGCCAGCCGCTCGGCGGGGTAGGCCGGGTCGAGCGGGACGTAGGCGGCGCCGGCCCGCCAGACGGCGAGCAGGGCGACCGGCAGGTCGGCGGTGCGGGCGAGGTGGACGCCGACCCGGTCGCCGCGGCCGACGCCGTGGGCGCGCAGGGCGCGGGCCAGCGCGGCGGTGCGCAGGTCGAGTTCGGCGAAGTCCAGGCGGGCCGCTCCGGCGAGGACGGCGGTGCGCTCGGGGTGGGCGGCGACGGCATCGCGCAGGCGGTGCAGGAGGTCGGTCATGACGGTTCCTCAGGACTCTCGGACGGAGGCGGCCATGGCGTGCAGGGCTGCCGTGTAGGTGTCGATGAACTGCTCGGCGGTGGTGTCGGTGACCAGGGAGCGCTGGTGGTCCACGGCGAGCAGCACGCGCTGCGAGACCGGGTCCTGGATCAGCGAGGCGCCGAACGCGAAGCTGTTGGGCTCGTGGCGCAGGGTCGGCTCGCAGCCGATCCGGCCGTCCACGATGCGGGCGGAGCTGAGCCGGCCCAGGGCGTGGAAGCGCAGGTAGCCGAACTGGCTGTCCAGCGCGGTGTCGGTCATCAGCCGGGCGAGCCGGGCGAAGGGCACCCGGCGGTGCGGCATCATGTCCAGTTCCTCCCGGTGCACCTCGCGCACCAGGGCGAGCAGGTCGTCGGTGGGCTCGCAGCTCAGCGGGACGGTGTTGAGGAACAGCCCGTACACCTCGGTGCCGCCGAGCCGTTCCAGCCGGCCGTTCACGGCGAGGCCGGTGGTGACGCGCCGTCGCCCGGTGACGGCGGCGAGGGCGTGCAGGTGGGCCGCGAGCGCGACCGACTTGAGGGGCACGGCCAGGGCGTCGGCGACCTGCCGCAGTTGCTCGGGCGCCTCGGGCAGCACCCGCTCGACGGTGCGCGGCGCCTCGTGCACGTCCTCGCTGCCGGGGAAGGACTGGCCGCTGACGCCGGACAGCCGGTCGCGCCAGTACGCGAGCGAGCGCTCGTCCCCGGCGGCCTGCCGTTCGACGGCCACGAAGTCGCGGAAGGCGGTGCGCGGCGGCGGGGTGGGGGCGCCGAGCGGGTCGGCGGCCAGGGCCGTGTGGCGCTCCAGGATCTCGGTGAACAGCGAGGTGAAGCTCCAGCCGTCGAGGATGGCGTGGTGCTCGGAGATGGTGAGCTGGAAGGCGTCCTCGGCCAGGCGCTGCACGGTGATCCGGAACAGCGGCGGGGCGGTGAGGTCGAAGGGCGTCCACCGGTGGGTGTCGAACACCTCGCGGACCGCCGTGTCCTGGTCGGGCTCGCCGCGCAGGTCGGTGAACTCGACGGGCGCGGGCAGCCGCCCGTACACGAGCTGGAGCGGTTCGCCGTAGCCGGACAGGTCGAGGCCGGTGCGCAGCACCGCGTGGCGCTCCATGGCCTCGGCGACCGAGCGGCGGAAGGCCTGTTCGTCGAGGTCGCCCGAGATCCGGTAGGAGTTGACGTTGTGGTAGCTGTCGGTGCCGCCGGCGATCTCCATGTGGAAGACCATGGAGAGCTGCATGGAGACCATCGGGTAGGCGTCGGCCAGGCCGGGCGGCAGGTCGTCGCGGTCCTCCGGGGTGATCAGGGAGAAGGGCTCGTGATCGGCCGGGCCTTCGGCGACGGGCTCGGCCAGCGGCAACAGGGCGGCGACCGTGGGGGCGTTGAAGACGTCCCGCAGGCTCACCCCCCAGCCGCGCTCGTGCAGCGCGCCGGCGAGCTGGACGGCCCGGATGGAGTCGCCGCCGAGGTGGAAGAAGTCGTCGTGGACGCCGATGCCGTCCACCCCGAGGACCTCCGTCCAGACGGCGGCGAAGGCCTCCTCCTCCGGGGTGCGCGGCTCGACGTGGCGGCCTCCGGTGGCCGTGCTGCGCTGGCCGGGGGCGGGCAGCGCGGCGCGGTCCACCTTGCCGTTGACGGTGAGCGGCAGCGACTCCAGGACGGTGAAGCTGGCCGGGACCATGTACGGGGGCAGCGAGCGGCCGAGGAAGGCGCGGACGTCGGCGGGCTCGCGCCCGGTGACGTACGCGGCGAGCCGGTCGTCGTGCACGGTGACGACGCAGGCGTCGACGTCCGGGTGGGCGGCGAGCGCGTTCTCGATCTCGCCGAGCTCGATCCGGAAGCCGCGCAGCTTGACCTGGAAGTCGGCGCGTCCGATGTACTCCAGACCGCCGCCGGGCAGACGCCGGGCGACGTCGCCGGTGCGGTAGAGCCGCGCCCCGGGCGGGCCGTAGGGGTCGGCGACGAAGCGGCCCGCGGTGAGGCCGGGGCGGCCCCAGTAGCCGTGGGCGAGGCTGCCGCCGCCGATGTACAGCTCGCCGGCCGCGCCGGGTGGCACCGGACGCAGCCAGTCGTCCAGGACCTGGGCGGTGAGGTGCGGCATGGGCGCGCCGATCAGGCTGCGCTCGAAGCCGGCGCTGCCGGCCAGGTCGTGGGTGGTGACGTGGACGGTGGTCTCGGTGATGCCGTACAGGTTGCAGAGCCGGGCCGGGGGCGGCGGGTCGAGTTCGAACCAGCGCTGGACGACGCCCGGGTCCAGCGCCTCCCCGCCGAGCATGATCCACTTCAGCGCGGACAGGTCGCGCGGGCCGCGCCGCAGCACGGGCTCCAGCTGGCGCAGCGCCGAGGGGGTGAGGCAGAGGAAGGAGACCCGCTCCTGCTCCAGCAGTTCGGCGAACTCCTCCGGCGAGCGGCTGGTGACGTAGGGGACGACGACCAGGCGGGCACCGTGCAGCAGGGCGCCCCACATCTCCCAGACCGTCCAGTCGAAGGCGTAGCTGTGGAAGAGCGTCCAGGTCTCCTCCGGGCCGAAGCCGAAGTGCTCCGCGCCGTCCGCCATGAGCCGGCTGACGTGCTCGTGGGCGACGGCGACGCCCTTGGGGCGGCCGGTGGAGCCGGAGGTGAAGATGATGTAGGCGACGTCGCCGGGGCGCCCGGCGGCCGGCGGGCGGTGGTCCGGCCGGGCGGCCAGGTCGGCGGCCTCGGCGGTCAGGTCGTAGGCCTGCCAGGGGCCTTCGGGGGCCCGGTCCGGGCGGTCGGTGACGACGAGGGTGACGTCGGCGTCGGCGAAGACGAGCGCGGCGCGGTCGGCGGGGGCGGCGAGGTCGACGGGCACGTACGCGGCGCCGGTCTTGAGCACGCCGAGGACGGTGACCAGGACGTCGGCCGTGCGGTCCAGCAGCATTCCGACGCGGTCGCCGGGGCCGGCCCCGCGGGCGCGCAGGGCATGGGCCAGGCGGTTGGCCCGGCGGTCGAGTTCGGCGTAGCTCAGGGTGTGGCCGGAGTCGCTGACGGCGGGCCGGTCGGGGTGGGCGTCGGCGGCCTGCTCGAACAGCCGGTGCAGGCAGTGGCCGGGGGTGTCGGTGGCCCGGACGGCCTCGGCCCCGGCGGTGCGGCCGGTCAGCCGCAGCACGGTGGCGTCGGGCTCGTCCAGGGCCGCGGTGAGCAGGGCGCCGAAGTCGGCGGCCAGCCGGCGCACCGTCCCGGCGTCGAACAGCTCGCTGCGGTACTCGGCCTCGCCGCGCAGTTCGCCGCCGGGGTCGCCGGGGTCGCCGCCCGTCCCGCTGCCGGTCCCGCTGCTGTCGAAGACGGACCAGGTGAGGTCGAACTTGCTGGTGCCGTTGGAGCGCACCCGGCTCCCGGCGGTGGCCCGGCCGAGCACGAGCGGGGTGCGGTCCTCGCCGTGGGCGCCGAACACCACCTGGACCAGCGGCGGGTGCTGCGCGGTGCGGGCGGTGCCGAGCTGGTCGACCAGCTGGTCGAAGGGCACGTCGAGGTAGCCGTAGGCCTCGAAGGCGACGTCCTGGACGTGCTCCAGCAGGGCGCGGAAGCTCAGCCCGGGTGCGAGCCGCAGGCGCAGCGGCAGCAGGTTGACGAAGTAGCCGAGCAGGTGCTCCAGTTCGGGCCGGTTGCGGGTGGTGACGGGGGTGCCGATCACCAGGTCGTCGGCGCCGGTCCAGCGGTTCAGCAGCAGGGCGAAGGCGGCCAGTTGGACGGTGAAGGGGGTGACGCCCTCCGCCTCGGCCAGGGCGCGCACCTTCGCCGCCGTGCCGGGGGCGAGCCCGAACTCCTCGGTCCGTCCCGCCGCGCCGCGCTCGGCGGGACGGGGCCGGTCGGTGGGCAGCTCCAGCAGGGCGGGTGCGCCGTGCAGCTGCTCCTTCCAGTAGGTCAGGTGCTCCTCGAAGGAGGTGT
The DNA here is from genome assembly GCF_040685395.1 of Kitasatospora sp. NPDC088779. Classification (NCBI taxonomy): domain Bacteria; kingdom Bacillati; phylum Actinomycetota; class Actinomycetes; order Kitasatosporales; family Streptomycetaceae; genus Kitasatospora; species Kitasatospora sp. NPDC088779. The sequence goes on from NZ_JBFBHW010000015.1 coordinate 67,564, forward strand.
CGAGCTCCTCCACCGCGTAGTCGGCGTACTGCACGGTCAGTTCCGGCAGGTCGGCGGCCCGGCCCTGCACCGCGGCGCCGTACAGGTCGGCGAGTTCGCGCTCGAAGACCTCGGCGGACCAGCCGTCCCAGACGATGTGGTGGACGGTGAACAGCAGCGTGGTGCGCTCGTCCGCCAGCTGGAAGGCCTCGGCGCGCAGCAGCGGTCCGGCGGCCAGGTCGAAGGGTTCGGCGCAGCGGGCGGTGAGCAGTTCCTCCAGGCGTCCGGCCTGCTCGGGGCCGCCCTGCGGGCGCAGGTCGGTCACCGCGAGCGGCACGGCGAGGGTGTGGTGGACCTGCTGGCGCGGGCCGTCGGGGTGCAGCGCGAAGGTGGTGCGCAGCACCTCGTGCCGGGCCACCAGGGCGTCCAGCGCGCGCTGGAGCAGCGGGAGGTCGAGCGGGCCGGTGACGTCGACCGTCCAGGGCGTGCAGTAGGTGACCTGCCGCGGATCGAGGCGGTCGAGGAACCAGAGGCCGCGTTGCAGCCCCGAGGCGGGCGCGGTGCGCGCCGGGTGGTCGGACGGGCTCACGGCCTCGTTCCCTTCGTGTGCGGTGCGGCCCGTCATCGGGCGGCCAGCCGTTCGGCGATGGCACTCACGGTCCTGGCCCGGAACACCAGTTGCGGGGGGACGCGGGTGCCGGTCTCCCGGGACAGCCGCATCGCGACCCGGACGGCGGCCAGCGAGTTGCCGCCGATCCGGAAGAAGTTGTCCTCCCGGCCGACCTCGGTGAGGTCGAGGACCTCGCACATGGCCTCGGCGACCAGCCGTTCGGCTTCGGTCAGCGGGTCGCGGGCGGCGGCCCGGCGCCCGGCGGGGGCGGGCAGTGCCTTCCGGTCGACCTTGCCGTTGTGGTTGAGCGGCAGGGCGTCCAGGACGTCCAGGGTGGCGGGCACCATGTGCTCGGGCAGCAGGCCGGCCAGGTGGTCGAGGAGCACCTCCGGGTCCGGTGCGTCGGCCCCGACGGTGACGTAGGCGGCCAGGCGGTGGTCGCCCGGGGCGGGTTCGTGGACGGTGACGGCGGCCTCCTGGACGGCGGGGTGCCGGGTGAGCGCGTCCTCGATCTCGCCGGGCTCGACCCGGAACCCGCGGATCTTGACCTGGTCGTCGATCCGGCCGGTGACCTCCAGCAGGCCCCCGGCGTTGACGTAGCCGAGGTCTCCGGTGCGGTAGAGGCGCTCGCCGGGGACACCGAACGGGGAGGCGACGAAGCGTTCGGCGGTGAGGCCGGGCCGACCGAGGTAGCCGTAGGCGAGACCGCCGCCGGAGGCGTACAACTCGCCGATCACGCCGGGCTCGACGGGGCGCAGCAGCTCGTCCAGGACCAGGACGCCCTTGCCGTTCAGCGCGACGCCGATCGGGACGGAGCTGCCGGTGACGTCCTCCGGGCCGACCTGGTGGCAGGTGGTCAGGCCGAGGCTCTCGACCGGGCCGTAGCCGTTGGCGACCACCAGGCCCGGGTGGTTCTCCAGGGCCTTGGCCACGTGGGTGACGGAGGCCCGCTCGCCGGCCGTGATGGCCAGTTTGAGGCCGTCGTAGGTCTCCGGGAGATCCTCCAGCAGGAAGTTGAACAGGCTGGCGGAGAGCTGGAGTTCGGTGACGCCGTGGCGGCGGGTCAGCTCGGCGATGGTCTGCGGGTCCGGGCGCTGGCCGGGCTGCAGGACGCAGGCGCCGCCGAAGCAGAGCGCGCCGTAGAGCTCCAGCGCGAAGGCGTCCCAGGAGACCGGCGAGCACTGCAGCCAGACCTCGTCCGGGCCGAAGCGGGCGTAGTCCTGGCCGAGGTAGGTGGTGGTGAGCGCGCGGTGCGGGACGGCCGCGCCCTTGGGGCGGCCGGTGGAGCCGGAGGTGAACATCACGCAGGCGAGATCGGCGCCGTCGACCGGCAGGCCGAGGTCGTGCGCCGCGTACCGGGCCAGCTCGGCGGCCGCGGCGTCCAGGTCCACCTGGCGCCGGACGGCGAACGGCACGGTGGCGTGGCGGTGGGTGATCACCGTGGCGGCGCCGGTGTCGGCGACCGCGCCGGCCAGCCGCTCGGCCGGGAAGTCCGGGTCCAGCAGGGTGTAGGCGGCGCCGGTCTTGAGTGCGGCCAGCAGCGCGGTGACCATCTCCGGCCCGCGCTCGGCGAGTACGGCGACGGTGTCGCCGCGGCCGATGCCGAGGCCCACCAGGTGGCGGGCCAGCCGGTTCGCGGCGGCGTTCAACTCGCCGTACGGGACGGTCCGTTCACCGGAGATCAGGGCGGTGGCCTGCGGGGCCCGGGCGGCCTGCGCCTCGAACAGGGCGTGCCCCGGCACCTCCAGGGCGGCGGCCAGGGTGCCCAGCCACTGCTCGCACAGGCCGGCCATGGTGGAGGCCTCGAAGAGGTCGCTGTCGTACTCGAAGCGGCCGGTGAAGCCGGTGCCGCGGTCGTCCACCGAGACGGACAGGTCGAAGCGGGAGACGGGGTTGGAGTGCAGATCGCGGGTGACCTCGCACCCGCCGACGGTCAGCGGGCGGGTGTCCAGCGGGTGCAGCTCCAGCAGCACCTGGCACAGCGGGTTGCGGTCCTCGGGGCGTTCCTCCAGCACCGCGTTCGCGATGTCGTCGAAGGGCACCTCCTGGTGCCGGTAGCCACCGATCGACACCTCGCGCACGTGCCGGACCAGTTCGCGGAAGGAGACGCCCTCCTCGACCTTCAGGCGCAGCGGCAGCAGGTTGACGAAGTAGCCGATCAGGCCGTCGAGTTCGGCCCGGCCACGGACGTTCACCGGCGAGCCGAGCACCAGGTCGCGCTGCCCGGAGCGGCGGTGCAGGGTGAGCGCCAGCCCGGCGAGCAGCACCATGAACGGGGTGGCGTCCTCGCTGCGGGCGAGCGCCCGGACGGCCCCGGCCACCGGATCCGGCATCGCGAAGCGGTGGAACGCGCCGCGGAAGGCCTGCTCCTCGGGGCGGGGGTGGTCCGGCGCCAGCGCGTCGACGTCCGGAACGTCAGCCAACTGCTCGCGCCAGTGATCGAGTTGCCGCTCGGCGGTGTCGTCCTGGTACTGCCAGGCCGCGTAGTCGCCGTACTGGACGGCGAGTTCCGGCAGCTCGGCCGGGCGCCCCTCGGCCGCCGCGGCGTACAGCTCCTGGAGCTCGGCCTCCAGCACCGGCAGCGAGCCCTCGTCCCAGACGATGTGGTGGAGGAGCAGCAACAGCGTGGTCGCCCCGGCGGCCCGGAAGACCCGCGCCCGCACCAGCGGCCCGACCGCCAGGTCGAAGGGCTCCAGCGCGGCCTCGGCCACCAGGTCGTCCACCTGGTCGGCGGTGGTCTCGGTGAGCGTGAACGGCAGCTCCACGGCCGGGTGGACGACCTGGCGCGGACCGTCCTCGGCGAGCTCGAAGGTCGTCCGCAGGCTCTCGTGCCGCGCCACCACCCCGGCCAGCGCCTGCCGCAGCAGCTCGGGGTCGACCGGCCCGGCGAACCGGAACACCCAGGGCACCACGTAGGTCGGCGCGTCCGGGTTCCACTGGTCGAGGAACCAGAGGCCGCGCTGGAACTTGGACAGCGGGGCCTCGGCGGCGCCCGAGCGGACCAGCGCCGGGCGCTCACCGCCGGAGGCGGCGGTCACCGCGGCGGCGAACTCCGCCAGCGTCGGCGCGTCGAAGATGGTGTACGGGGACACCATGCCGAAGACGTCGAAGACCCGGCCCACCACCCGCACGGCCGTCAGCGAATCGCCGCCCAGGTGGAAGAAGTTGTCGTCCGCCCCGACTTCGGGCACCCCGAGCACGTCCGCCCAGACCGCCGCGATCAGCTGCTCGGCGGGCGTGCGCGGCGGGCGGCCGGCGGGCTGGCCCTCGGGCGCGGCCTGCGGCTCGGGCAGGGCCTGGCGGTCCACCTTTCCGCCGCCGGTCAGCGGGAAGGCGTCCAGCGCCGTGAGCGTCGCCGGGATCATGTGCTCGGGCAGCCGCTCGGCCAGCCAGTCCCGCGCCTCGGCGTACCGCGGCGCGGCACCGGTCAGGTACCCGGCCAGCCGGCCCTCGCGCGCCACCACCACGCAGCCGGTGACGCCCGGGTACCCGGCCAGCACCTGCTCGATCTCGCCCGGCTCGACCCGGAAGCCGCGGACCTTCACCTGGTGGTCGCTGCGGCCGACGAACTCCAGCGGGCCGTCCTCGGTCGTGCGGCGCACCACGTCGCCGGTGCGGTACATCCGCGCGCCGGGAGCGCCGCTCGGCGCTGCGGCGGGGTCTGCGGGCGGCTCCGCGGGCGGCTCCGCGGGCGGGGCCACGAACGGGGCCACGAACGGGTCCGCGACGAAGCGGTCGGCGGTCAGGCCCGGGCGGCCGAGGTAGCCGGAGGCCAGCAGCGGCCCGCCGACGTACAGTTCGCCGGCCGTGCCGGGCGGCACCGGGCGCAGCCGCTCGTCGAGCACGTAGAGCCGCCGCCCGCCGAGCGCGGTCCCGATCGGCACGCCCGCCTCGGGCTGCTCGCCCGCGAGCCGGTGGGTGGTGGCGGTGACCACCGTCTCGGTCGGTCCGTACGCGTTCAGCAGCGGCACCCCGGTCGCGGCCCACCAGGCGGCGGCGGTGGCGGGCTCCAGCTTGTCGCTGCCCGAGATCATCAGCCGAAGGGTGCGCGGCACCCTGCCGCCCAGGGCCGCCACCACGTCCTGGAAGTAGCCGGCGGCCAGGTTGGCGACGGTGACGCCCTCGGCGTCCAGCAGGTCCAGCAGTTCGGCCGGGGAGAGGAGTCGGTGCTCCGGGAGGACCAGGCAGGCCCCGGCGGACAGCGCGCCGAGGACCTGCTCCACGGCCACGTCCACCGTCGGACGGGCGAACTGCAGCACCACGTCCCGCTCGGTCAGGCCGAAGGTCCGGACGGCGGCGGCCAGGTGGCCGGTCAGCGCGGCGAGCGGGACGTGCACGCCCTTCGGACGGCCGGTGGTGCCGGAGGTGTAGATGACGTAGCCGGCACCGCCATCGCCAGCACCGGCAACGGCGCCCGCGCCGTCGCTGAGCCCGGTGAGCTCGGTGAGCTCCTCGCCGCCGAGGGCCAGGGAGGCCCCGGCGTCCTCGGTGATCCAGCGGTTGCGCTCCTCCGGGGCCTCCCGGTCCAGCGGCAGGTAGGTGGCCCCGGCCCGCAGGACCGCCAGCAGCGCGACCACGTGGTCCAGCCGGTCGCGGCCGGTGACGGCGACCGTCCCCCCGGGGGCGAGCCGGGCGGCGAGCGCGGCGGTCAGGCCGTCCAGCTCCCGGTAGCTGACGGTCCGGCCGCCGGTGCGGACGGCCGGCCGCTCCGGAAAGCGGCGGACGGCGGAGGCGAACGGCTCGAAAGCGGGCGGCTCGAAAGCGGACACCGTGATTTCAGGCGCCGTGATTTCGGGCGCAGCATTCTCAGTAGGGAAACCGCGAGAGGACATCATCCAGCCCCAGAAGTGAGATGAATCGGCGACGAGTTCGACGATAGGGGGAATTCGACGGCCCTATCGGCAGGAAATGAGGAAGGAAATCGGCAGTTTCCGGTGCCGCTTTCCGGACCTGCCGCAGGAATCGACCCGGGCAGGCCGGGGCTACCGGCCGGCGGTGGTTCCGTATTCCTCGGGGGACCAGACGTCCTCCCGGTCCAGGGCCTGCGGCGCGTACTTTCCGAGCGCACTGATCAGCAGTCGGAGTTCCAGCGCCAGACAGTCCACGAAACGGCGGAGCCCGGATTCCCGGTCCTCCGCCACGGCGAGCAGCGCCGCCCGCCCGAGGCCCACCGCGCGGGCCCCCAGGGCCAGGCTCTTGACCGCTCTGGCGCCTTCCCAGATGCGCCCGGAGACCAGCAGCGAGGGCGGCGGCGCGACCGCCAGCCGGCGCAGGCACTCCGCGAGCGGCAGTCCGACGTGCGGCAGGAACACCCCGGGCGCCCAGCCGGTTCCGCCTTCGGCGCCGTCCACCACGACGGCGTCCGCCCCGGCCTCGTGCGCCACCCGGGCGGCCTCGGCCACGTCCCGGCCGGGGTAGAGCTTCACCCAGATCCGCACCCGGGGGTAGTTGTTGCGCATCAGCCGGATCTGCTGGCGCAGGATCTCCGCGGTGAAGGTACCCGGGGTGGCGGCGCGCAGCACCCGCCCGTCGCCGAACAACGGGTCCAGCCCGAAGCGGTCGCCCAGCGCGGCGGCGGCCTCGGCCTCCAGCACGGTCATGCCGCCCAGGCCCGGTTTGGCGCCCTGGCCGACCTTCAACTCGAAGGCCAGCCGTCCGGATTCCAGCAGGGGCAGGGCGGCCGGGTCGCTGTGGACGAGGTTCCACACCTCGGCGTCGGCGTCCTCGGTGCTCTGCTGGACGGCCACGCCGCCGAGGCCGTCCGGGAGTTCCTCGGTGTAGGCGCGCAGCCGGCCGAGCAGCGTGCGGTCGGCCGCCTCGCCGAGCCTGCCGTAGCCGTTCACCGGCACCACGTTCTCGCCGATCACCATCGGGATGCCGAGCGCCCCGGCCTGCCGGCTCAGCGCCAGCCCGAGGTCACCGCCGGCGGCCCGGGTGGAGCCGGTCGCGGAGACGTACACCGGCAGCGCGGAGGCGAACCCTCCGATGGTGGTGGCCAGTTCGACGTCCCGGTAGTCGGGCTCGCGGCCGAGGTCGATCAGCTTGGCCAGCCGCTGCGGCAGGAACAGCGGCGGGACGATCCGCAGCGCGTCCAGGGCGTCCGGCGGCGCCGCCCGGTCCGCCGCGCCCGGCCGGCCGGCGCCGAACAGCACGTGTCCGTACTCCTCGGCGGGCGGGAAGGCGGCGGCGGCCCCGGCGCGGGCCCGATGCCGGACCTCCTCCTCCGGGAATCCCGGCGCGCTGAGGTCGCTCACGGGGACACCACTCCGGCGATCTTCGGGAAGGCGCTGGCCTGCCAGACGGCGTCCAGCCCGGCGACGTACCGGGTGAGCCTCTCGACCCCGATGCCGAAGCCCGCGCTGGCCGGCACCCCCTCGCGCACCAGGTCCAGGTACCAGCGGTACTTCTGCGGGTTCTCGCCGGTCTCCCGCATCCGGGTGACGATCTCCGCGTAGTCGTTGGTGCGCTGGCTGCCGCTGCACAGTTCACCGTAGCCCTCGGGCGCCAGCAGGTCGAAGTTGCGCAGCAGGCCCGGGTCGTCGGGGTGCTCGCGGTCGTAGAAGCCGCGCGAGCCCTTCGGGTAGTCGGTGACGAAGAACGGCCGGTCCCGGCGGGCCGACAGCAACGCCTCGCCCTCCCAGTCGAGTTCGGCCTCGGGGCTCTGCGGGTGCCCGATGCCCTGGAGTTCGGCGACCGCCTCGGCGTGCCGGATGCGGCCGAAGGAGCCCTGCAGCAGTTCGGCGAAGGCCTGCGGGTCCCGGCCGAGTTCGGCGAACTCCTTGGGCAGCGCGCGGACGGTGCTGTCGACCATGTGCACCACCAGGTCCTCGGCCAGCTGGACGACGTCGTCCCGGCTCGCGCCGGCGACCTCCACGTCCAGCTGGTGGAACTCGGCGAGGTGGCGGCTCGTCCCGGCGGTCTCCAGCGGTTCCAGGCGGACGTTCGGGGCGATGCAGAAGATCTTGTCGAAGGCGAGCAGCGAGGCCTGCTTGTACAGGATCGCGCTGGTCATCAGCTTGTAGCGGTGGCCGTAGAAGTCGATGTCCACCTGCTTGGAGCCGCGCGCACCGGGATCGGTGACCGGGCCGATGATCGGCGGCAGCAGTTCGGTGAAGCCCCGGCCGCGCAGGAACTCGCGGGCCGCGGTGAGCAGGTGCTGCTGGATCCGGAGCGCGCTGCGGGTGGCCGGCGCGGTCAGGTGCCGGCCCGGGTCGGTCGGCGGCAGGAGCGTGGGGTCGGGCATGGTCGGGTCCTCTTCTCTCGTTCTCTCGTGGAGCGTGGAGCGTGGAGCGTGGCTTTTCACCCGGCGTCTCACCCGGCGTCTCACCGTGCGGCGGGCAGGCCCCGGAGTGCGGGTGCGGGCGAGCGTTCGGCCCGCTCGTCGTAGCGCTGCTGGACCTGGGAGAGCGCGGCCAGCAGCCCGGCCGAGCCGAGGATCGGCGCGCGGCCGCCCTCGGCGAGCCCGGCGATCGGCATCGAGCCGACGGCGGACCACAGCAGCCGTCCATCCGGGCCGAGCGAGCTGCGCGTCCGCCCGGCGTTGTCGGGGTGCAGGCAGTACGGCACGTCCAGGTAGCCGGCCGCGAACGCCCGCACCAGGGCCCGCCCGACGTCGGCGTCCAGGTCGAGCACCGCGCCGATCAGCACCCTGGCCTCGGCCTCGATCCCGGTGTCCGGCGGGGCGGCGGGCCGGGGGCGGGCGCGTTCCGCCGTGGCGGCTGCGGCGGCGGTCTCCAGCGCCCGGACGTTCTCGGCGACGGTCGGGATGCGGTGCGCCTCGGCCGTGGTCTTGACGATCAGCCGGGCGGCGCCGCCGCGCACCGCGAGCCGCGCGGCGTCCTCCAGCAGCAGCCGGGCGCCGCCGGGCGAGCGCGGGTACACGCCCATGTACGCGTACACCACGAGGTGCCGGTCGACGTCCGCGAGCAGTTCGCCCGCGATCCGGCCGAGCGCGGCCAGCGCCTCCTCGTCCTGGCCGGCGTTGGCCTGCTGGGCGTAGCTGAGCGAGATGCTGCGCAGCCCGTGCTGGCGGAAGAACAACGCCTCCAGGACGCTGATGGCGATCAGCAGCGAGGGCGGGCAGAGCTGGCCCATCATGCAGCCACCGAACGTCTCCAGGTGCGGATCCGCACCGAACTCCCGCATGGACGACAGCAGTTCGCAGCTACGCTGCCAGCGGGCCACCGCCTCGTGCAGCGGGGTGCGGCCGTACGGCAGGCAGTAGGAGACCGGTCCGCCCTCGGTGGCGTCCAGGCCGGCCGCCAGCAGCGCCCCGATGATGTGCTCCGGCGCGGCCGAGCCGTGCCGGACCTGCACCGGGAAGCCCGCGTCCGCCACGCCGGCCAGGACCGCCCGGGTGACCTCGACCGGGTGGGTGGCGATCGGGTAGCCGTTGAGGCCGGCCCCGGCGGCCAGTGCCCGCCGCGCGGCGTCGAGGTCGCCGGTGCGGGTGTAGCTGTCCAGGGTGATGGTGCCGACGGTGACGGCGGCCGCCGCCCGGGTGGCGAGCAGGCCCTCCCGCATCCGGGCCGCCTGCGCCATCCCCATCCGGGGCTGGACCACCAGTGCGCCGGCCTCCGCGGCCTGCGCCACGAACGCGCCGAAGCTCGTCACAGCAGGACCCGGGAGCGCAGCCCGTCGACGAACTCGCGGAACCCGGCCACCGCGGAGCCCTCCTCGAAGACCCGGTCGAAACCGGCCGCGAGCAGTACGCGCTCGCGGTCGGGGTCGTCGGTTCCGGCGATGCCGAGCTTGCCGCCGATGACCGTCGGGGTGCGCCGCAGTTCCGGGCAGGCGCGCAGGGCCGGGATCACCCGCAGCCCTTCCTGGTGACCGTGCCCGTTGACGCTGCTGACCACGATCAGGTCCGGTTCGATCCGGCGGCATTCGGCGAGCAGCAAGGCGTCGGGGACGCACGCGCCCAGGTTCGTCACCCGGTGGCCCATTTCCTCCAGCAGCAGTTGCAGGAACACCAGGTTCCAGGTGTGCGAATCCGAGGCCGTCGTCGTCACGACGACGTCCAGTCTTCTCTCTCCGTCATTTCCGTGCTCCACAGCCCAGCCCTCGTCGGTAGCGATCGTCGATGGAATTCCGCCGACGCCCCAGCCGGCGGCCCGGGAATTCCGGCGCGTATTCCGCGGCGGTCCAGCCCCACGGAGAACGCTAGGAACGATCGGGCCCGGCGACCGGCAGCTCGTGCGGCAAGATGCGGGCAAGAAGCGGCAGTATCGACACCCGGCCGGCCTGCCGCCGCGCGGTCAGCCCGCGACGGCGAGCAGTTGGACGTCCGCGGCCGGCGCGAACCGGTGCCCGGGCTCCTCCCGGAGGAGGCGGCGGCACACGTTGAGCACCGTGAAGCGCACCCCGTCGCGGGCGGGCACGCTGCGGATCAGTCCGCGCGACAGCAGTTCGTGCACCGTCGCCAGGCAGGTCTGCGGCGCCCAGCCGCTGCGGACCACCGCGTCCTCTCCCGACCAGTCGCCGGGCTCGTCCACGAGCACGTCCAGCAGGGCCCGCTGGCGTTCCGTCAACCGCTGGATCGCCGGCTCCACCTCGTCCCGGACGTCACCGCGCGTGCCGTACACCACCGGCGGCGCGGCCAGCGTGAACGGGCCGGCCGACAGCCGGGCCAGCAACTGGGCGGTGGACTGCACCAGCGTCCACCCCGCCGCGCGCTCCAACGCTCCCGGCAGGCCGTCCAGGTGGCGGCAGAGCGCGGCCACGGCGGGGGCCTCGGAGCGCTCCAGGGTGTAGCCGGGGCGCAGCCGGCGCAGGTGCGAGAGCAGCAGCCGGACGGCGCCGATCTGCGCCAACGCCTCGGGTTCGGCGTCGAGTTCGGGGGCCGGTACGGGCAGCGGGGCGAGCGGGACGACCTGCCCGCCGGGCAGCGGCCAGGCCTCCCGGGCGGTGATCAGCACCCGCAGCCCGGGGCAGTGGTGGAACAGCCCGTCCAGCCGGTCGGCGTCCACCCCGCCGTCGGCGCCGTCCAGCACCAGCAGGGCGGGCCGGTCGCCGATGTCCCGGACGATGTCGTCCATCCGGCCGTGCCAGGGAGCCGAGTCGCCGGCGCAGTCCACCCAGCGCACCGACCAGCAGGCGGCCAGGTGCAGGCGGCGGGCCACCTCCAGGGCGAGCCGGGTCTTGCCGACCCCGCCGAGCCCCACCAGCGAGACCAGCCGGTCCCCGTGCACGGCGAAGGCGTCGGACAGCACCTCGGCCTCCATCTCCCGCCCGACGATGGCCCCGCGCGCCACCGGCGGGGCGACCGGCGCCACGGCCGTCGGCTCATCGGCGAGCGGGTGCCGACGGGCGGCCTCCTCGAAGTCCGCCCGGCTGCGACCCTCCAGCCGCAGCGCGTCCGCCAGCAGCCGGACGGTCTCGTTCCGTGGCCGTCTCACTCGGCCGCTCTCCATGTCCCGGATGGCCCGCACGCTCAGGGTGGCGTGATCGGCCAGGCACTGCTGGGTCAGGCCGATCCGCTCGCGCCGCACCCTCAACTGCTCTCCGAAGCCCGCCGCCGTCCTCACCGCTTGCACCCACTGCCCGCCGTCCATGCCTCGTCTGCCCTTCGTGGTCCGGACTCCTGATGGGGGTCGGGACCAGTGGCGGCATCAGCGCTGGGTACCCGCGCGGTCCGTGGTCCGACCGCGTGGGACCCGGTGGTCAGGCTGTGGCCTCCGAACCGGTCCCCTCCGGTTCCAGATGCTCCAGGCTCGCCGTCTACGCCCGATCAACGGCCGATCACCGGCCCCACCCACGACCTTCACGCGGGCCTCACAGCCCGTCGGCGGACTGCTCCTCGAGTGCGGCGCGGGCTGTGTCCATCAGTTCGTCGAGCGCGTCACGGGTCCTGGCCATGTCCGCGATGTGCGCGTCGAGCTTCGCCCGCTCCTGCCCCATCCGCTCCAGCGCGGCCACCGAGTGCTCCTCGCTGGGCGCGTCCACGCACGGCAGCAGTTCGGCGATGGCGCGGCTGGACAGCCCCGCCGCGTAGAGGCGCTGGATGAACAGCACCCGCGCCACCGCGCCGTCGGTGTAGTGGCGCTGCCCGCTGGCGCTGCGGGTGCTGGCCAGCAGGCCCTGCCCCTCGTAGTAGCGCAGGGATCTGACGCTCACTCCGGCGCGTTCGGCGAGCTCTCCGATCCGCACGGGCACCTCCGGGTCGTGATCCCCGTCACAGGGCTTGCCTCTGACATCGATGTCAGGTTTTAGCGTAACGGAGGACGGGCCCGGGCACCGGGTCCGTGACTTCGAACGAAGGACTTCCGCATGACGACGTCCGCCACGTCCGCCACGTCCGCCACGTCGAGCGCCCTGCTCACCGGCTACCGGATCGGCGAACTCACGCTGCCCAACCGGGTGGTGATGGCACCGATGACCCGGGGGCGCGCCACCGCCGACGGTCTGGCCACCGCCTCGATGGCCACCTACTACGCCCAGCGGGCCACCGCCGGGCTGATCGTGACCGGAGGCGTCCAGCCGAGCCTGATCGGCCAGTCGAACCCGGGCACACCCGGCCTGTACACCGACGAGCAGACGGCCTCGTGGCGCCAGGTGACCGCTGCCGTGCACGCCAACGGCGGCCGGATCTTCGCCCAACTGATGCACGGCGGCCGGGTCTCGCACCCGGACACCACGGGGCTGCGACCGGTCGGCCCCTCGGCCGTCCCCGCCACCGGCGACGTGTTCACCCCGACCGGTCCGCAGCCCGCTCCGGTCCCCCGGGCCCTGGAGACCGACGAGGTCCCCGAACACGCCCGCTCCTACGCCGAGGCCGCCCGCCGCGCCGTCGACGCGGGCTTCGACGGGGTGGAACTGCACGGCGCGAACGGCTACCTGATCTCGCAGTTCCTCTCCTCCAACGCCAACCGGCGCACCGACCGCTACGGCGGCCCGGTGCGCAACCGGATCCGCTTCGCCGTCGAAGCCGCCACCGCCACCGTCGAGGCCGTCGGCGCCGCCAGGACCGGGATCCGCCTCTCCCCCGGCGGCACCTTCTGGGGCGTGGCGGAGGAGGACGTCCTGGAGCTCTACACCGCCCTGCTCGGCGAACTCGCCGGCCTCGGACTCGCCTACGTCCACCTGGAGGCGACGACGGACGAGCCGTCCCTGCTCGCCCTGCGCCGCGTCTGGCCGGGCACGCTCATCATGAATCCGGTGCTTCCGCTGGGCCCGAAGCAGGTCGACCGCGAGGCGGCGGACCACTGGCTCGGCCTCGGCGCCGAGCTGATCAGCTTCGGCCGCGCCTACCTCGCCAATCCCGACCTCGTCGAACGGCTGCGCACCGGCGCCCCGATCGCCCCGGCCGACGAAGCCACCTACTACCAGGGCGGGGACCGGGGCTACCTGACCTACTCGGCCTACCAGCACACGGTCGACCAGCGGCCGTAGCCGCCACCCGCCCGAGGCCGCCGCGGCGGCGCCCCGCCCCGGGAGGTTCAGTCCAGGAGCTTCGCCAGGACGCGGTCGAGCGCCTGGATGTCCTTCGGGGGCAGGGCGAGCAGGTCGTCGGGCGGGGTGGTGAGGATCCTGACGGCGAGGGCGGCCTTCGCCTGGCCCTCCTCGGTCAGATGGACCAGCTTGGACCGGCGATCGGCGGGATTGGTGACGCGTTCGGCGAGGCCGCGCCGCACCAGGTCGTCGACGATGACGGTGGTGTAGGGCGGGTCGCTGCCCAGCCGCTCGGCCAGGTCCCGCAGGGTGATCGGGTCGGCGCCGAGGCGGCGCAGCGCCCTGACCCGGCTGAAGCTCATGCCGAGGGCTTCGGCGACGGTCTTGCGGCGATCGTAGCGCTCCAGGACGAGCGCGTTCAGCCCCTGCCAGACCCTGGTCGCCGTCCTGGTGGCGGCCTCGTCCCCCTCGTGCTGCTCACCGGTGTGCGGGCGGTCCATCAGGTGTTCACCGTCTCCTTCGTCTCCCTCGTCCCCGGCGCCTCCGGCGTCTCCGGCGCCTCCTCGGCGGCGAGCCGCTCCGCCGTGCGCAGGGCCGTCTCCCGGGCCCAGCGGCCGGAAGTGAGCGTACCCGTGACCAGCACGGCGGCGCCGCAGCCGGCGATGATCCACCACGCCGTCCGCCCGGCGTCGGTGAAGGCCGCCGTGTGCGCGTACGCGCCGCCCGCCATCAGGGCGCCGACGACGGCCACGCCGAGGGACTGGCCGATCTGCCGGCTGGTGGAGGCCACCGCGGCCGCGACGCCGGCCTGCGAACGGGGCATGCCCGAAACGGCGGTGTTGGTGATGGGCGCGTTGACCAGACCGAAGCCGGTGCCGAAGAGCAGGTACGCGACGACCAGCACGGCCGTCGGAAGGTGGTCGGAGTAGGTGAGCGCCTGGAGCACGGCGCTCGCGCACAGGGCCGCCCCGGCGAGGAGCAGGGGGACGCGCGGCCCCCGGGAGGCGACCATGCGGCCGGACACCGGTGCGGTCAGCAGCGCCATCACCGCCATCGGCAGCATGAACAGTCCGGCGTGCAACGGGGTGAGCCCGCGCACGTTCTGCAGGTACAGGGAGCTGACGAACAGGAACCCGCCCAGGGAGGCGAAGGCGGCGACCGCGATCACGGTGGCGCCCGCGAACGGCGCGGAGCGGAAGAAGCGCAGCTCGATGAGCGGGTCGGTGCGCCTGGGCTCGTACCACAGCAGGCCCAGCAGCGCGCCCAGCGCCGCCGCCGCGCAGCCGACGACGAGCGGCGACGTCCAGCCGCGCTCCGGCGACTCGATGATCGCGTACGTGAGCGTGGTGAGCAGGACGATGACGAGCACCTGGCCGACCGGGTCCACCCGGCGGGGCCGCGGCGCCCGCGATTCCGGCACGTACCTGCGGGTCAGGAACAGCGCGGCCAGGCCGATCGGCACGTTGATCCAGAAGACGGCCCGCCAGCCGGCCGACTCGACCAGGGCGCCGCCGACGATCGGCCCGGCGGCCATGCTGATGCCCACGACGCCGCTCCACACGCCGATGGCGCGGGCGCGCTGCCGGGAGTCGGTGAAGGTGTTGCTGATGATCGACATGGCGACGGGGTTCAGCATCGATCCGCCGACCGCCTGGAGCATCCGTGCGACGACGAGCCAGCCGAGCCCGGGGGCCAGGCTGCACAGCAGCGAGGCCCCGGTGAAGACCACCAGCCCGATCTGGAAGACCCGGCGGCGGCCCACCCGGTCGGCGGTGGAGCCGGAGAGCATCAACAGGCTGGCCAGCACCAGCGTGTAGGCATCGACCGTCCATTGCAGCCCGGACACCGAGGTGTGCAGGTCGCGCTGGATGGCGGGCAGGGCGACGTTCAGGATCGTGTTGTCGAGGCTGACGATCAGCAGGCTCATGCAGCAGACGGCGAGCACGAGCCAGGGCCGTCGTTGGGCGGCGTCCGGCATGGTGGGGGCTCCACAAGTATTTGTATTGTTGAAATCATTGTGAGCATATAACTAAATCGCCGAACAGCCCAGCCCCGAACAGCCCCGGCCCGCGCAGCCCGGCCCCGCACAGCCCGGCCCAGCCCGCGAGCCGCCCCCACCCGCCCCGTCACGGGCGGGGGGCCGGCTCCGGCGGCCAGGCGCCGGCGGCCAGGACGCCGGTGGCGTAGGCGCGGGCGACCAGCGCGGTGCGGTTGGGCAGCTGCCAGCGGCGGGTGAGCCGGGCGAGGTGGTAGTTGACGCCGTCCGGGGTGAGGCCGATCTCCCGGCCGATCTGGGCGGTGGTGGCGCCGCGGGCGGCGGCGGCGAGGATCCGGGCCTCGATCGGGCTCACCTCGGGGCGGGGGGCGGCCGGCGGGGCGGCCGGCCCGGTACGGACGGGCAGCGAGAGCAGCAGGTTCGGGGTCTCCTCCGGGGTGTCGCCGACCAGGGCGACGGTCATCTCGCCGCTCCGCTCGGTGCCGTCGGCGGCCGACCAGGAGACCGGCGCCGGGTACTGCGAGCGCCGGTGCAGGCGGACGGCCTCGGCGAGCGCCGGGATGGTGGCACTGTCCCGGAGGGTGAAGAACTCCAGGATCTTCCGGTTGCGCAACTGCCCGGGCAGCAGGCCGAATTCGGCGGCCATCGCCCGGTTGACGATCATGATCCGGCCGCTGAACTCGCACACCGCCAGCGCCACCGGCACGTGGTCGAGCAAGCGCAGCGTCCGGTTGCGCCAGATGACGGCGAGGTCCTGCCAGCTCTCCGCGGTCGACTCGCAGTCGGTCAGTCTCATGCCCGGCCCCTCCCGTGTACGGCTCCCGCGTGCTGCAGACCTGACGGCCCGTTGACAAGTCTTCCGCGACCGCCGCTACTGCACAAACATGTAGTCCTCGGGCCCGGGTTCCCGCCCCGCTCGGGCGAGAGTGGAGGACGACGAGGTTTCTCCTGCCACGGAAGGCGACAACCCATGACCGAGACGATGACCCCGGCGGCAGCCGAGGCTGCGAATCCGGCCGGGGCCGGGCTCCCGCCCGAGACCCTGGTGCCCCGGCAGAGCACCGCCGGGGTGCCGCTGGTCGACATCTCGTCGGCGCCGCCGATCGCCGCCCCCGTGCTGCGCACCATGGAGCTGGCCCGGCGGCACGCCCCGGCCTTCGTCCAGCGACTGCACGGGCGGGACACCCTGATCGTCACCGGCCTGGACCTGGTCGAGGAGCTGGCCGACGAGGAGCGGTTCACCAAGTCGATCGGACCGGCCCTGGAGAACGTCCGCGCGTTCACCGGGGACGGCCTGTTCACGGCGTACAACGCGGAGCCGAACTGGGCCAGGGCGCACGACATCCTGATGCCCGCCTTCGCGCTCGGCTCGATGCGCACCTACCACCCGGTGATGCTGCGGGTGGCCCGCCGCCTGATCGAGTCCTGGGACGGCCGGTCGGCCGCCGGACTGGTCGTGGACGTGCCCGGCGACATGACCCGGATGACCCTGGACACCATCGGGCTGGCCGGTTTCGGCTTCGACTTCGGCTCCTTCGACCGGGAGGAGCCGCACCCCTTCGTCGAGGCGATGGTCCGCTCCCTGGACTGGGCGATGAACAAGCTCCTGCGCGACCCGGAACTCGACCACAGCGAGCGCGACGAGGCCGCCCAGGGCGACGCCCGGTACCTGGCCTCGGTGGTGGACGAGGTGATCGCCGCCCGCGCCGGCAGCCCCGAGCAGGGCCCGGCCGAGGACCTGCTGGGCCTGATGCTCGACGCCGTGCACCCCGCCGACGGCGGCAGACTGGACGCCGAGAACATCCGCAACCAGGTGATCACCTTCCTGATCGCCGGCCACGAGACCACCTCGGGCGCGCTCTCCTTCGCCCTGTACTACCTCGTCAAGCACCCCGGCGTGCTCCGCGAGGTCCAGCGCGAGGTGGACGCGCTCTGGGGCGACCAGGCCGACCCGGAGCCCTCGTACGAGGACATCGGCCGGCTCCGGTACACCCGGCAGGTGCTCAACGAGGCGCTACGGCTGTGGCCGACGGCCCCCGCGTTCAGCCGGGAGCCCCGCGCGGACACCCTGCTCGGCGGCCGGATCCCGGTCCGCGCCGGGGAGCCGGTCCTGGTGGCCACGATGATGCTGCACCGCGACCCCGTCTGGGGCGACAACCCCGAGCTGTTCGACCCCTCCCGCTTCGACCCCGAGCCGGAGGCGGCCCGCTCACCGCACGCCTTCAAGCCCTTCGGCACCGGCGAACGCGCCTGCATCGGACGGCAGTTCGCGCTGCACGAGGCGACCATGCTGCTCGGCATGCTGGTCCACCGCTACCGGCTGATCGACCACGCCGACTACCGGCTGACCATCAAGCAGACGCTCACCATCAAGCCCGACGACTTCACCCTCGCCCTCGCCCCGCGCACGCCCACGCCCCCGGCGGTGGTCGACGCGCCGGTCCGCGTCGCCGACCTGCCCGGGCGGGTCCGCCAGGGCACCGGCCTGCTGCTCCTGCACGGCTCCAACTACGGCGCCTGCCGCGAGTTCACCCGGCAGCTGGCCGACGTGGCGGCCGCACTCGGCTGCGACACCGCCGTCGCCCCGCTGGACGCCTACGCGGACGGGCTGCCCACCGACCGACCGGTGGTGATCACCGCCGCCTCGTACAACGGCCAGCCGACGGACGACGCGGCGGAGTTCGTCCGCCGGCTCCGGGCGGCGACCGAACAGGCCGAGGGCGCCGCCGGGTTCGCGAAGGACGTCCGGTACGCGGTGCTCGGCATCGGCGACCGGACGTACGCCGCCACGTACCAGCGCGTGCCGACGCTGATCGACGAGGGCCTCGCCGCCCTGGGCGGCACCCGGCTGCTCGCCCGGGGCGCGGCCGACGCCTCCGGCGATCTGGCCGGGAAGGTGGCGGAGTTCACCACGGCGCTGAGCCGGGCCCTGCTGGAACGGTACGGCGACGCCGCTGCACCCGTCGTCGCCCCCGGCTCCGGCACCGCTCCCGCTCCCGCTCCCGCCGAGGCCGCCCCCCTGGAGACGTACACCGTGACGGAGCTGGCCGGCGGTCCGCTGGACGCCCTGGCCGCGAAGCGCCGCGTGATCGGGCTGACCGTCACGGCGGTCGGCAGCCTCACCGACCCCGCCTACCCCCGGGTCAAGCGCCTGGTCCGGCTGGCCCTGCCGGAGGGCGTCGACTACCGCACCGCGGACCACGTCTCGGTGCTGCCGGCCAACGACCCGGCCCTGGTCGAGCGCGCCGCCAAGGTGTTCGGCACCGACCCGGACACCCTGCTCGCCATCGTGGCGAACCGGCGCACCATCCTGGCCGTGGACCGGCCGCTGACGGTTCGCGAACTGCTCACCCACCACGTCGAGTTGCAGGACCGACCGAACGCCGCCCAGCGTGCGACGCTGGCCGACCTCAACCCCTGCCCGCCCGAGCGGGCCGCGCTGCGGGCGCTGCCCGAGGACGACCCCCGGACGCTGCTGGACCTGGTCGAGGACCACCCGGCCCTGCGGGAGGTCCTGACCTGGCCGGTGCTGCTGGAACTGCTGCCGCCGATCCGGCCCCGGATGTACTCCATCTCCACGTCGCCGACCAGCGCCCCGCGCCACGTGGACCTGATGGTCTCCGTGCTCGACGCCCCGGCCCGCTCCGGCCGGGGCTCCTTCCGGGGCGTCGGCTCCGGCTACCTCGACCGGGTGGCCGTCGGGGACACCGTACTGGCGCGCCTCCAGCCGTGCCGCGAGACGTTCCGGATCGGCCACCGCGCCCCGGTGATCATGATCGCGGCCGGCACCGGCCTGGCGCCGTTCCGCGGCGCGGTCGCCGACCGCCGCGCCCTGCTCGCCTCCGCCACCGGCGAGGCCACCGCCACTGACGAGGCCACCGCCGCCGAGGCCACCGACAGGGGCACCGAACTCGCCCCGGCCCTGCTCTACTTCGGCTGCGACGCGCCCGACGCCGACTACCTGCACCGCGACGAACTGCTCGCCGCCGAGCAGGCCGGCGCCGTCTCGATGCGCCCGGTCTTCAGCGAACAGCCCGTCGACGGCCGGCGCTTCGTCCAGGACCGCATCGCCGCCGAGGGCGCGGAGGTCTGGAACCTGCTCGCCGCCGGCGCCGAGGTCTACGTGTGCGGCGACGGCGCCCGGATGGCCCCGGGCGTCCGCGCCGCCTTCCGCGAGCTCTACCTGAGCCGGACCCCCGGCGCCGACGAGGGCCAGGCCCAGGCCTGGCTCCAGGGCCTGATCGACGAGCGCCGCTACGTCGAGGACGTCTACGCGGGCCGCTGAGCCCGCCCGACCGGGAGGCCGGCCGCACCCACCCGGGGCGCGGCCGGCCTCCCGTCGCACACATATCTCCCAACTCCCCTTCCATGCAAGCCTCGACACATTGTCGATCAAGGTGTTCTGATGTTCGCACCATACGTATGACTATCCGACCAACACCTGACGGTGGGTCGGAGAAGCGGAGGAACGGTGCGGCCTGCTCGTGGCGTGGCTGTCCTGCTGGCAACGGGGGTCGTCGTGGCCCTCGGCCTGGGCACGGGAGGCCCCGACTCGAAGGGCAGACCGGCCGCCGCCGACGCCGCTCCGGAGAGCACACCCGACCCGAGCGGCACACCCTCCGACAGCCCCAGCAGCCCCGGTGCCACCCCGACCCCCAGCGCCACGCCGACCTGGGACGGCCAGGTCAAGGTGCTCGGCGACGGCTCCACCTCCGACACCGGCCCGCAGCCCAAACAACCGCGGCCCGAGAAGCTGAAGCCCGGCGAGAAGCCGCCGCAGTTCGTGGTGTTCTCCTGGGACGGGGCACTGGAGGGCGACGACGAACAGTTCTCGCGCTTCCGCAAGCTGGGTACGGAGAACAACGCCCAGATGACGTTCTTCCTGAGCGGCATCTACACCCTGCCCAAGTCCAAACGCACGCTCTACCACCCGCCGCAGCACGACGCCGGCGCCGCCGCCATCGACTTCGCCACCGACGCCCACATCAAGGACACCCTGGAACAACTGCGCCTGGCCTGGCAGGACGGGAACGAGATCGGCACCCACTTCAACGGGCACTTCTGCGGCTCCAAGGGCGGCGGCGACTGGAGCACCGAGGAGTGGAAGAGCGAGCTCGACCAGGCGCTCTCCTTCGTCACCAACTGGAAGACCAACACCGGCTTCAAGAACCTCCCGCCGCTGCCCTTCGACTACACCAAGGAGGCGGTCGGCGGCCGCGCCCCCTGCCTGGAGGGCCAGAAGAACCTGCTCGCGGCCGAGAAGGCGGCCGGCTTCCGGTACGACGCCAGTTCACCGGGCGAGTTCCAGGTCTGGCCCGGCAAGAAGGACGGCATCTGGAACTTCCCGCTCCAACTGCTGCCCTACCCGGGCAAATCGACCCAGGTCCTCTCGATGGACTTCAACTTCCTCGCCAACCAGTCCGGGGACACCACCAAGGGTGATCCGAAGAAGTACGACGCGTGGGAGAAGGAGACCCGAAACGGCTACCTCAACGGCTTCGAACGGGTCTACAACGGCAGCCGGGCGCCGCTCTTCATCGGGAACCACTTCGAGAGCTGGAACGGCGGCATCTACATGCAGGCCATCGAGGACGTGATGAAGAGCGTCTGCACCCGGGAGGGCGTCCGCTGCGTGTCCTTCCGCCAGGTCGCCGACTGGCTGGACGCCCAGGACCCCAAGGTCCTCGACCAGTTGCGCGCGCTGGACCCCGGGCAGCCGGCCGACTGGTCCCGTCTGGTCAAGTGACCCGGCCCGGGCGGCCGCGAGGCCGTGACACCGCGCCCCGCGGCCGCCCGGCCCTACCGGCCTCCCGAACCACCGGCCGCCTTCATGTACGAGGTCCAGATCTGGGTGGGCAGCGCGGAGTCCGAGGTGTCCGGGGCGGCGCCGCCCAGCCCCTCCAGCGAGAGCAGCTTCATGTCCTTCAGGTCCGCCCGGAAGACCGTGACGGCCGTGGACATCCGCGCGTCGTAGCCGACGAACCACCCCGCCGTACGGTCCGGGGTCGTCCCCGGCTTCCCCGCCAGGTCCGGCCCGGCCTCCGCCGCCGCCTTGGCGCTCCCGGTGCGGACCGCGATCTTCAGTGCCGCGTCCACCTCCCCCGCGACCTGCGGGGTCAGCGCCTGTACGGCGGTCGGCAGGCGCAGCGCGAGCGGCTCGCCGTTCCGGGTGATCCTCAGGACGGAGTACGGGTCCGTGTGGCTGCCTCCCGCGGCGAAGGCGGCGTAGGCGTCGGCGGTCCTGATCGCGCTCGGCGTGGAGTTCCCGACACCGAAGGCCGGCACCAACTCCCCCATGCTGCCCGGGAGCAGGCCCAGGTCGGCGGCGGTCTTCTGCACCCGGTCCAGGCCGACGTCCATGGCGAGCTGCATCATCGGCCCGTTGACGGACTGCTCCACCGCGCTCCTCAGGGTGACCGTCCCCCAGCTCCGCTTGCCGTCGTTGGCGGTCTTCGCTATCCGCCCGTTGCGCCCCCAGTACGGCCCCTCCGGGGTCATCACGTTCACGCCGTCGTCGCCGTCGTAGGTGGTGGTGGGCGTCACCGGGGTGCGGCTGCCGCCCCGCTGGCGCTGGACACCCTCGCTCAGGCCCGAGGCGTAGACCAGCGGGGTGAAGGCCGAACCGACCGGCACCGTGGAGGTGTTGGCGTTGTCGAAGCCCTGTTTCAGGTAGTCGGTTCCGCCGTAGAGCGCGACGATCCTCCCGTCCGGGGCCACCGAGGCGGCGCCGACCTTCAGTAACCGGTCGGCCTCGCGGCTGTCGGGGTCGATCCCCTTGGTGGCGTCCCGCACCGCGGCGGCCAGCGCGGTGACCTTCGGCTTCTCGAAGGTGGTGAAGATCTGGTGGCCGCCGAGGTCGAACTGGGCCTGCGTGATGTCGCTGTGGCCCTCCACGTAGGTCCTGGCCATGTCCACCAGGTACCCGACCTGGCCGCTCAGCCCCGCCGCCTTCGGCTGGGTCCTGGGTTCGGGGAACACCGTGTACCTGGCGCGCTCGGCGGCGGAGAGCTTGCCGACCTTCACCATCCGGTCCAGGATCCAGGACCACCGCTCCTCGGCCCGCCGGTGGTTGTTCGCGCTGATCCCCGGATCGAACTGCCCGGCCCCCTTCAACAGGGCGGCGAGGAAGGCCCCTTCGCTCGGGTTGAGCTGCGAGACGTCCTTGCCGTAGTACGCCGCCGCGGCCCGTTCGATGCCGTAGCTGCCGCGCCCGAACCAAC
The DNA here is from genome assembly GCF_040685395.1 of Kitasatospora sp. NPDC088779. Taxonomy (NCBI): domain Bacteria; kingdom Bacillati; phylum Actinomycetota; class Actinomycetes; order Kitasatosporales; family Streptomycetaceae; genus Kitasatospora; species Kitasatospora sp. NPDC088779. The sequence continues at coordinate 89,759 of NZ_JBFBHW010000015.1, forward strand.
TGGTGTTCAGATAGCCGGCCAGGATGTCCGGTTTGCTCATCCGCCGGTCCAGTTTGATCGCGATGACGATCTCACTGAGCTTGCGCGAGACGTCCTGACGCTGGTTCAGGTAGCTGTTCTTGACGTACTGCTGGGTGATGGTCGAGCCGCCCTGGGTCTCACCGCCCGTGGCCATCTGGTAGACCGCGCGGCCGATGCCCGTGAAGGAGATCCCCGGGTCCGAGTAGAAGGTCTCGTTCTCGGCGGCCAGGACGGCCCACTGCACCGACTCCGGCACCCGGTCGAGCGGCACCTCCTGCCGGTTGGTCTCACCGATCCGCGCCATCTCGGTGCCGTCCGCCCAGAAGTACACGTTGTTCTGCTGGGTGGCGAAGGCGTTCAGGTCCTCCGGGACCTGGGTGGTGACGTAGAACCAGGTCAGCCACCCCGTCAGCACCGCCGCCCCGGCCCCCGCCACCAGGAGCAGCTGCCGCCAGGACGGGAGCCAGCGGCGGACTCCGCGCCGCCCTCTGCGCGGGTAGTCGATCCACCGCCGCCCTTCGGGCTCCTCCCCTCCGGGCTTCTCCTTCTCGGCCCCGCCACCTTGGTGAGCACGCACAGTCCGGTCTCCGATTCGCTCGTGGGCACAGACCCCCGAACTCAGACGCGATGAGGGTCGGACCACGGCACAACGGAATTGATGTGATCACGGTCATACCGCGCGGACCGGCGGGGCGGCGCAGACCCGCCCGGCCTGGGGTTTCACAGCGCCGGCCGAGGAGGTGGACCACGGGAAACGACGACGCCGGGGTGCCTTGTGGCACCCCGGCGGGTGGTCGAGGGCGAGGAAAGCGAACGGGCTATGTCAGGTGGAGTGAGAAGGAAGCCCGTTCATGGCCTCGCCGGGGCCAACGGTAGCAGTCAGGCGGGGATCAGGTCGCGCAGGTTTTCCGGGGTGATGACGACGGAGTCCGGGTGCAGGCCCTCCGGGCGCTCCAGGCCGATGTACGTGACCGGGCCGGCCGGGATCGCCGCGCCGTCCCACAGCGTGGTGGCGGTGGCGCGCTCGCCCATCAGCCCGGTCAGGTGGCGGACCGTCAGGTGGTCGCGCTCGACGATGCCGCGCAGCAACGTGGCGACCGACACCCGGTTCCCCTCGACCCGGTTGGAGTTCGGGTTGCCCTTCAGGTACAGGTGCAGCCACTTGGCGTGCCAGCGGCCGTCGTCCCCGCGCAGGAAGGCCAGTGGCAGGGCGACCCGGCCCGGACCGCGCAGGTCCGACTTCATGCGGACGGTGCGCGGTTCGAAGGGGCGGCCCTGCTGTTCGGCATCGCGCAGCATGAAGCCGAAGAAGGACTCCTCGACCTCCTCGAAGCCCTCGCCGGAGAAGATGTTGACCTGCGGGACGATGGAACTGCCGCGTACGGCGCCCAGGCGCAGGTTGATGAACTCGGAGCCGCCGTCGGTGGCGTCGGTGACGTCGCCCGAGTGCTCGCCCTCGAGCTGGGTGAGCGAGGTGTAGGAGAGCCAGCCGAGCGTCTCGTAGGAGTCGTCGAGCAGCAGGGCGGACAGGTCGAAGTCGGTGCTGTGGCTGGTCTGCTTCCAGTAGACGAAGAAGCGCAGCAGTTCGCCGTCGACCGGGGTGAGGGAGCCGCGGGGCAGCACGCCGAGTCCGGCGGCGGTGGCCCTGCCGCTGAGCGGGAGTGCGACGTCGAGCACGTCGGGGTCGATCAGCAGGTGCCCGGGGTCGGGGAGGCGGCGGCTCGTCTCGGCGTCCAGGGCGGCGAGCAGGCGGTCGCGTTCGGGTGCCGGCAGGGGCGGGCGGGTGTCGCCGGTGACCCAGGCGCGGCCGAGGCGGTTGACGAAGAGGCGGCGCCCGTCCGCTTCCCCGGTGCGGTTGTGGAGGTGTTCGCGGACCGACAGCAGGACCCGACCGGAGACCTGCGGGGCGGCCTGCTCGACGGCGGCCACGACGGTGTCGCGCTCCTCCGGGGTGCGGCCCGCGCGCAGCAGCCGGTCCAGGGACCGGAACAGCATGCCCGGGGCGGCGGCCAGCAGCCGTACCGCGCCGGTGACGTCGTCGGCGCCGAGGAGTTCCTCGACGCGGCTGGTGAGGGAGCGGGCCGCCAACTCGCCGCGGGCGACGGCGAACACCTCGGCGGCGTGCGGCCAGCGCGGGTACTCGTGCGGGTGGAGGCGCTCACCGAGGCGCTTGAACGCCTCGCGGTGCGCGGTGACGTCGGCGAGCTTGGCGGGGTTGGCGGCGACGACCGCGTCGAGGCCGGCCAGCAGGGCGCGGCGGGCCGGCCGTGGCAGCGCCCGGAACCGGGTCGGTTCCGCCAGGGTCACGTCGCCGTCGGACAGTGCGCAGGCCAGCCGGAGCACGTCGGTGACGGTGTCCAGGAGGAGGTCGGCACCGGCCCGGAGGCGGGCGAGGTTGACGACGGCGCGGTTCTCCCGGACCGGGATCGCCTCGGGCTGCGGACCGGCGACGCAGTGCCCGGCGAGCACGCCGAGGTCGCGCAGGCCCTCCTCGCCCAGCGGGGTGGTGCTGCCGGCCAGGGCCAGGTAGAGGGCCGTCACCTCCTCGTCCAGGGCGCCGCCCAGGTGCAGGACCGTCATGCGGTCGCCCGCGGCGGCGATCAGCTCGTCGTGGGCGGCGAGCAGTTCGGCGTAGCTGTGCTGGTACCTGCCGTAGGCCGGGAGGGTCAGCAGGTCGACCACGCCGGTGCGCAGTTGGGCGAGCACGCCGTCCCGTGACGCGTCGTCGGCGAGCGCCCCGGCGATGCAGTGCGTCCAGAACTCGAAGGTGTCCGGCACGTTGAGCGGGAAGTCGATGAAGTAGGCGTTGTGCCCGACGTGGTCGCCCACCAGCTCCCGGACGGTGCCCAGGGTGCGGGCGGCGGTGTCGACGACCGTCGCCCCGGGCAGCCCCGACAGGTGCTCCAGCAGGCCCGCCGAGAGCTTGAAACCCACGGACATCAGTGCGGCGTCGAACTGCCGCGCCGCGACGGCGCCTTGCCCCGCCGGACCGCCCGGCCAGGAGGAGGCGGGGAGGTGGTGGGTGTGCCGGACGACGATGGGTTCGAGACGGTGGACCATGCGGTCATGCTCGCAGAACGGCGCGGGGCGACGCATGCGGGTTTCCGGGCCCGCCACCGGTAGGTCCCGGGAAGTTGGCTAGACAGGAATTGGCTGAAAACTCATGCGGCGTTCGCTGGAGGACCTCGTACGGCCCGGCTGCGGCACCTATGTTCGAACCTTCTTGGCACCCCCCTTACCCCGAGAAGGAAGGACACCACGTGGCCTCCATCGACCGGCGCCGATTCCTCCAGCTGAGCGGCGCGTCCGCAGCCGCCGCAGGCCTCGGCGCGTTCCCGCCCGCGGTCAGCAAGGCCCTGGCACTGCCCGCGATCGGCCGGACCCGCTCGATCGAGGACGTCGAACACGTCGTCGTCCTGATGCAGGAGAACCGTTCCTTCGACCACTACTTCGGCACCCTGCGCGGCGTGCGCGGGTTCGACGACCCGCGCCCCACGCTGCTGCCCGACGGCCGGCCGAACTGGCACCAGCCCGCCGCCGCCGTGAGGACCGACCGCTACCACGACCGCGGTCTGCCCGCCTCCGAGCAGGAGGTTCTGCCCTGGTACATCGACCCCAGGAACACCACCGAGTACCAGGCCGGCACCGACCACGGCTGGAGCAGCGGCCACCTCGCCTGGAACGAGGGGCGCCACGACCAGTGGGTGAACCAGAAGCAGGACGTCATGACGATGGGCCACCTCAAGCGCCAGGACCTGGCGTACCACTTCGCCCTGGCCGACGCCTTCACCCTCTGCGACTCGTACTTCTGCTCCGTCCACGCCGACACCGCGCCCAACCGCATCTACCTGTGGACCGGCACCAGCGACCCGCGCAACGTGTACGGCCGCAAGCCCAACGGCCCCGGCCTGGAGGAGCGCAACAACACCAACGGCTACACCTGGACCACCTACCCCGAGCGCCTGGAGAAGGCCGGCGTCAGCTGGAAGCTGTACCAGGGCGGCTCCGGCGAGCCGGGCACCCCCACGGACAACTACACCGACAACTCGCTGATGTTCTTCGAGCGGTACCAGGTCGCCGAGGGCGCGTCGGGCCCCCTGGTGGACAAGGGCGCCACCGACCACACGCTGAAGGAGTTCCGCGCCGACGTCCAGCAGGGCCGGCTGCCGCAGGTCTCCTGGATCGTCCCGCCGTACAAGTACAGCGAGCACCCGTCCGCGACGCCCACCGACGGCGCGTACTACATCAACCTCGTGCTGGACGCGCTCACCTCCAACCCCGAGGTCTGGGGCAGGACGGTCTTCCTCATCAACTACGACGAGAACGACGGCCTGTTCGACCACGTCGTCCCGCCGATGCCGCCGGTCGTCAGCGGCCCGGGCGGCCAGGGCATCGTCTCCGCCGACCTGAGGGCGAGCCTGCGCGACGAACTGCTCGACCTCGGCAAGCACCCGGGCGAGATGAGCCCGCTGGTCCCCGGCGCCGACCCGGGCGGCCTCCAGCCGATCGGCCTCGGCCCGCGCGTGCCGATGCTGGTCATCTCCCCGTGGTCGCGCGGCGGCTGGGTCTGCTCGGAGACCTTCGACCACACCTCCGTCCTGCGGTTCCTGGAGGCCCGGTTCGGCATCGAGGAGCCCAACATCAGCGCCTGGCGCCGGTCGGTCTGCGGCGACCTCACCTCGGCGCTCGACTTCTCCGGCACCGACCCGCGGCCGGTCTCGATCCCGGTGCCCGCGCCGATCGCCTCGCAGGGCAAGCCGTACCAGGTGCCGCTGCCCCAGCGGATGCCCACCCAGGAGCCCGGCGTCCGGCCGGCCCGCGCCCTCCCGTACGACCTGGTGGTCAACGAGGAGGAGACGGACACCCCCGGGCGGTTCCAGCTGGATCTGGAGAACCGGGGCGAAGCTGGCGCCTGGCTCTACGTCTACGACCGGACCGCGCCGAAGGCCGCTCCCCGCCGCTACACCATCTCGGGCGGCGACACCCTCGGCGACTTCTGGCCGCACTCCGCCTCCGGCGACTACCACCTCGCCGCCCACGGCCCGAACGGGTCGGTGTACGAGTTCGAGGGCAGCGCCCGGACCGAGCTGGTCGCGCTGTTCGACCCGCAGAAGTCCAAGGTGCGCGTCAAGGTCACCAACAACGGGCCGGTCACCCGGACGGTGACCGTCGCCAACGCCTACGCCAAGGGCTCGCAGCAGAGCCGCAGCCTCCGGCGCGGCGCCTCGGCCCAGTTCACCTTCGACATACGCCCCGACAGCCGCTGGTACGACATCACGGTCGCCGCCACCGACGGCCCGACCTTCCGCCGCCGCTGGGCCGGCCACCTGGAGAACGGCCGCCCCGGCACCAGCGACCCCGGCCCCCGCTGACCGACGGCGCGGCCCTGACCGTCGGCACGGCGCCCGACCGACGGCGCAGCGCCTGAACCGGCCCGCCGCACCGGCGTTTCGTCCTACGCCGGTGCGGCGAGCCCCAGCGCCTGGCGGTACCAGGGGGCGGCGGCGGGCAGCCGGGCGAGGGGGCCGGGGCCGGGCGGGCAGGCGGCGAGGCGCCAGACGTCGTCCCCCCGGTACCAGTGGTCGCGGGCGATCAGGGAGAACTGCCGCTCGGAGACGCGGCCCGGCGTGGCGGCGAGCAGACGCCGGCATTCGTCCCACGAGGCGTCGGGGCCGTCCGCGCCGTCCGGGCCGTCCGCGCCGGGCAGGGCGGGCAACAGGCCGAGGCCGGCCAGGGCGGCGAGCAGGTCGCCGGACCGGACCGGGTCGGGGTGGCTCGCGTGCTGGACGCCGGGCGGGACGGCGTGGTCGTCCAGGGCGAGCGCGGTGATCAGCCGGGCCAGGTCGGCGCGGTCCACCACGGAGAGCCTGGCGTTCCCGCCCGCCCAGGGCACCGGCACCCGGCGGACCAGTTCGGCCAGCGCGGGCACCACCCAGCGGTCGCCCGTCCCGGTCACCAGGCCGGGCCGCAGCACGACGGCACCGGCCGCCAGCGCGACGCGTTCGCCGAGCAGCCTGGTCCGGCTGGCCTCGGAGACCGGGGCGGCCGGCACCTCGTCGACCCCGATGCCGGAGTGCGGCCCCTCGCCGTACACCGCGGTCGTCGACAGGTGGACGATCCGGCGCACCCCGGCCCCGGTCGCGGCGGCCGTCACCGCCTCGGTGCCGCGCACGTTCACCGCCGCGCACTCCTCGGCGCCGCCGGAGACCCGGGAGGCCAGGTGGAGCAGGACGTCGGCACCCTCGCAGAGCGCGGCCAGCGCCGCCCCGTCGGCGAGGTCTCCCGGCACCCAGGCGGCCGGGCCGCGCCCGTCCGGCACTTCGCGGGCCAGCGCGCGCACCCGCGCGCCGCGGGCGGTCAGGGCGGCCAGCACCGCGGAGCCTATGAAGCCGGTCGCCCCGGTCAGCGCGACCGTGGTGCGCTCCGGGTGCCGCCGTCCCGCCGCCATGCCGCACCCCTCGCCGTCCCGCCGTCCCGGCGTGTCCCGTGTCGCCGTCCCGGCGTGTCGCCGTCGACCGGCCGGTCAGTCTATCCAGCCGCCACCCGCCCGGCGGCCACCCGTACGGAGGGGGCGGGGCACGGCCCGAGGTAAGGCCCACCTAGGCTGTAGGCCAAGCAAAACGGGCGAACCGGACCCCCTCCAGGGGCCACGAGGACGGAAAGCAGGGCCCCCCGATGGGCGACGGAATGTCAGGCATGCACCACCACGGCGGGATGACCCAGCTAGGCCCGTTCACCTTGTCCAACGTCTGGACCTGGTCCCCCGACTGGGTGTTCCTGCTGGGAGGCCTGGCCGCCCTGGCGCTGTACGCGGCGGGCGTGGTCCGGCTCCACCGGCGCGGCGACCGCTGGCCGATCGGCCGGATGGTCGGCTGGGCGGCCGGTGTCGGCAGCTTGATCCTGGTCACCTGCACCGGGCTGAACGACTACGGCATGGTGCTGTTCAGCGCGCACATGATCCAGCACATGGTGCTGTCCATGCTGACGCCGATCCTGCTGCTGCTGGGCGCCCCGATCACGCTGGCGCTGCGCGCGCTGCGGCCGACCGGCAAGGGCCGCCCGCGCGGGCCGCGCGAGCTGCTGGTGGCGCTGCTGCACAGCCGGTACGTCCGGGTGATCTCGCACCCGGCCTTCACCATCCCGATGTTCATCGCGAGCCTGTACGGGGTCTACTTCACCCCGTTGTTCGACTTCCTGATGCAGTACCGCGCCGGGCACATCTTCATGATGGTGCACTTCCTCCTCACCGGTCTGGCCTTCTTCTGGCCGATCATGGGCGTGGACCCGGGCCCGCACCGCCCCGGCCATGTGATGCGGATCATCGAGCTGTTCATGGGCATGCCGTTCCACGCCTTCTTCGGCGTGGCCGTGATGATGGCCAGCCACCCGCTGGTCACCACCTTCACCGTGGAGGGCGCGCCACCGGGCACCAACCTCCTGGAGGACCAGAAGCTGGCCGGCGGCATCACCTGGGCGTTCGGCGAGATCCCGACCGCGATCGTGCTGATCGCGCTGGTGTACCAGTGGATGCGCTCCGAACAGCGGCAGGCCCGCCGCTCCGACCGCGCCGAGGAGCGCAGCGGCGACGCCGAGCTGGAGGCGTACAACGCCTATCTGGCCTCACTGCACAAGCGCGGCCCGCGCCCGGCGGCCCCGGCCGCCCCCGCCGCCGCTGTCACCCCCGTCACCCCGGCGGCCGACGCCGGCTGAGCCCACTGCCGGCTGTACCACGGAACCCCCGTCCCCTGTGGAACGGGGGTTCCGCCGTATACGTTCGGACGGTATGCACGCTCTGCTGATCGTCGCCGTCCTGCTCGGCGGGTACGTCCTGCTCTGGCTGCTCGGCTTCCTCGGCTGCGCGCTGCGGCAGGGGCGCCGCCCCGCCCCCGTCGGGGCGGACTACCTGGTCGTCCTCGGCGCCGCCCTGGACGGCTGCGAGCCCGCCCCGCCGCTGGCGGCCCGGCTGGAGGCCGCGCTGGAACGTTTCGCCGCCGAGGAGGCCGCCGGGCACACGCCGCTGCTCCTGGTCACCGGCGGGAAGGGCCCGCACGAGGAGTGCACCGAGGCCGCCGCGATGGCCCGCTACCTGACCGCCCGGGGCGTCCCGGCCGACCGGATCCGGCGCGAGGAACGGGCCGTGAACACCGTCGAGAACCTGCGTTTCAGCGCGGCGCTGATGGCCGCCGAACGGCCCGGCTACCGGTGCACGGTCGTCACCAGCGGCTTCCACACCGCCCGCACCGCGCTCGCCGCCCGCCGGGCCGGCGCCCCCGGCCGGGTGGTCGCCGCGGACGGACTGCTCGCCCACGGCCCGTACGCACTGCTGCGGGAGGCGGTCGGCACGGCACTCGCCTACCCGCGCGCCAACGCCGCCGCCCTCCTGCTCCTCGCGGGCACCGGGGTCCTCCTCGGCTAGGCGGACCTATGCCCCGGGCCCGGCGGCTGCTACTGGAGCCTCCACTGCTGGTTCCAGCCGCTGTTGCAGGTCCAGACGCCCAGGGCCTTGGCGTCCTCGTCGTAGGTCAGGCAGTCCTGGTCGGTGATCCGGATCTGGTACTGGCCGTCGCCCTGCGCGACGAGCTGCCACTTCTGCTCGTCGGCGCCGGTCCACGGCTTGGCGTCGGCGACGTAGCCCTTGGTGTTCTCGGTCAGCGCGAGGCCGGACACGGCGCTGGTGATCTTGTAGCGGCCGTTGCCCAGTGCGGTGAACTGCCAGCCGGTGTTCTTGGGGCCGCTGGTGCCGGCGAGGATCGAGGGGCCGGAGGCAGCCCCGGTGGCCACCGGGCCCCGGCCGGTCTTCACCTTGGGGTACAGCAGCCCGGTCACGGCGTCACCGCCGCCCTGGTGCGCGGGCACGCCGGGAGTGGCGGTGCCGCCGGTGCTGACGCCCGGCACCGTACCGGGCTTGGCCGGGACACCCGGGGTGGCGGTACCACCCGTGCCGACGCCCGGCACCGTACCGGGCTTGGCCGGGACACCCGGGGTGGCGGTACCACCCGTGCCGACGCCCGGCACCGTGCCGGGGATGCCGGGGGTGACGGGGACGCCCGGGGTGCCGGGGGTCCCCGCGATGTCGGCCGGGATCTCGCGGGCCGGGAAGTGGATGATCCGCTTGCTGTCGTAGCACCGGATCAGCACGCAGGACCGGGAGGTGGTCACGGTCCGGTCCGAGTCGCTGCCGACGAAGGCCCAGTTCCCGTAGCCGCCGTCGCCCTTGTTGGTGAAGGTCGACTCGCCCGCGAAGACCCAGATCCGGAAGTCGTCGTAGCCGGTCGGGCCGCCCTCGCTGTCGTGGTGCTCCAGCTTGACGGTCTGGTCGATCAGCACCCCGCGCATGTCCGCCTCGTAGACGTTGCGGAACCAGAGGGTGTCGTACAGGTCGGTGCCGTCGTACTTGAACACCATCACGTTGAACCCCGGTGCGGCGGCGCTCAGTTGGCCGGCCATCCCCTGGGTGAACGCCGCGTTGTCGGCCTGCGCGGTGAGGGCCGCGCTGCGGAAGCCCCCGATCATGGCGCCGATGGAGCTGATCAGCGCGCTGTAGCAGTTGCCGTTGCCGATGTTGGCGGGCCCGCCGACGCCCGGCTCGATGCCCGGGCAGTCGGTCGCCGCCGAGGCCTGCTGCGGCACGGCCATCAGGCCGGTCGAGGCCAGGGCCGCCAACAGGGTGCCGGCGACGGCCCGTTGGGTGGCCCTGGTCGTCCGGCGGGAGGAAGCGCGCATGCTGAAGTGCCCCGATCATTCGGCGAGGTGGCGTCCGTCTGCGGATCCGCAGCGGAGAGCGGTCCTCCGGATGCTAGGGCCGCTCACCGGCACCACCCGCGATCTTGACGGCACCCTGACGAACCGTTGATGATCTTCCTCCGCGCTGGCCCCGCAGCGGCCGCGGAGGCCGCCCGGAAAGCCCGGAGGCTCCCGGGTCCGGTACCGGACCCGGGAGCCTCCCGGTGCTTCGACTCCCCTGGGATCAGGCGAGGTTGGCGAGCGCCTCGTTGAAGGTCTTGGACGGGCGCATCACCGCCGCGGCCTTGGCCGGGTCCGGCTGGTAGTAGCCGCCGAGGTCGACCGGCGAGCCCTGCACGGCGATCAGCTCGTCGACGATGGTCGTCTCCTGCTCGCCGAGCGCCTTGGCCAGGCCCTCGAACGCCTGGGCCAGCTCGGCGTCGGCGGTCTGCTGGGCCAGCTCCTGGGCCCAGTACAGGGCCAGGTAGAAGTGGCTGCCGCGGTTGTCGATGCCGCCGAGGCGGCGGCTCGGCGACTTGTCCTCGTTGAGGAAGGTGCCGGTGGCGCGGTCCAGGGTGTCGGCCAGCACCTGGGCGCGGGCGTTGCCGGTGCTGGTGGCCAGGTGCTCGAAGCTGGCGGCCAGGGCGAAGAACTCGCCGAGGCTGTCCCAGCGCAGGTAGTTCTCCTTGACCAGCTGCTGGACGTGCTTCGGGGCGGAGCCGCCGGCGCCGGTCTCGAACAGGCCGCCGCCCGCCATCAGCGGGACGACCGACAGCATCTTGGCGCTGGTGCCCAGCTCCAGGATCGGGAACAGGTCGGTCAGGTAGTCGCGCAGCACGTTGCCGGTCACCGAGATGGTGTTCTCGCCGCGGCGGATGCGCTCCAGCGAGAACGTGGTGGCCTCGACCGGGGACTTGATCTCGATCTGCAGGCCGGTGGTGTCGTGCTCCGGCAGGTACTTCTTGACCTTCTCGATCAGGACGGCGTCGTGGGCGCGGTTCTCGTCCAGCCAGAACACCGCCGGGTCGCCGGTGGCGCGGGCGCGGGTGACGGCCAGCTTGACCCAGTCCTGGATCGGCAGGTCCTTGGTCTGGCAGGCGCGGAAGATGTCGCCCGGCTGGACGGCCTGCTCCAGCACCACGTTGCCCTCGGCGTCGACGAGGCGGACGGTGCCGGCCGCGGCGATCTCGAAGGTCTTGTCGTGGCTGCCGTACTCCTCGGCCTTCTGGGCCATCAGACCGACGTTCGGCACGGAGCCGATGGTGGCCGGGTCCAGGGCGCCGTGGGCGCGGCAGTCGTCGATGACGGCCTGGTACACGCCGGAGTAGCTGCTGTCGGGCAGCACGGCGAGGGTGTCGGCCTCCTGGCCGTCCGGGCCCCACATGTGGCCGGAGGTGCGGATCATGGCCGGCATCGAGGCGTCGACGATGACGTCGCTCGGGACGTGCAGGTTGGTGATGCCCTTGTCCGAGTCGACCATCGCCAGGGCCGGGCCCTCGGCGAGCTCGGCCTCGAACGAGGCCTTGATCTCCGCGCCCAGGTGCGGCACGCCGTCCAGGCCGTTGAGGATGCCGCCGAGGCCGTTGTTCGGGTCCAGACCGGCGGCGACCAGCACCTCGCCGTACTTGGCGAAGGTCTTCGGGAAGAAGGCGCGGACCACGTGGCCGAAGATGATCGGGTCGGAGACCTTCATCATGGTGGCCTTGAGGTGGACCGAGAACAGCACGCCCTCGGCCTTGGCGCGCTCGACCTGGGCGGTCAGGAACTCGCGCAGGGCGGCGACGCGCATCACCGAGGCGTCGACGACCTCGCCGGCCAGCACCGGGACGCGCTCGCGCAGCACGGTGGCGCTGCCGTCCTCGGCGACCAGCTCGATGCGCAGCGCGCCGTCGGCGGCGATCACGGCGGACTTCTCGGTGGAGCGGAAGTCGTTCTGGCCCATGGTGGCGACGTTGGTCTCGGAGTCGGCCGACCAGGCGCCCATGCGGTGCGGGTGGGTCTTGGCGTAGTTCTTCACCGAGCCCGGGGCGCGGCGGTCCGAGTTGCCCTCGCGCAGGACGGGGTTGACGGCGCTGCCCTTGACCTTGTCGTAACGGGCGCGGACGTCCTTGTCCTCGTCGGTCTGCGGGTCGTCCGGGTAGTCCGGGAGCGCGTAGCCCTGCGCCTGCAGCTCGGCGACGGCGGCCTTCAGCTGCGGGATGGACGCCGAGATGTTCGGCAGCTTGATGATGTTGGCGCCCGGGGTCTTGGCGAGGTCGCCCAGCTCGGCGAGGGCGTCCTCGATCCGCTGGCCCTCGGCGAGACGCTCCGGGAAGCTCGCGATGATCCGCCCGGCCAGGGAGATGTCGCGGGTCTCCACGCGCACACCCGCCGTCGAGGCGTATGCCTGGACAACCGGCAGGAACGAGTAGGTCGCCAGGGCCGGAGCCTCGTCGGTGTGCGTATAGATGATGGTCGAGTCAGTCATCGGTACTCCGCTTCACGTCTCCAACGTCTTGACGTCAAGATATCTCGTCACGGCCCCCTAGCTCCACCTCCCCCCGCCCCGGAGCGCGCGCCGGGCGCCCCGGGGGCGCGCCGACGGTCAGCTCCACCGTGGTCCCGGGGCGGGTGCGGGGCAAGCGGAGAACGCTCAGACCTCGGTGAACCGGGCCGCCAGCTCCGTCTCGTCGGCGAGGAACCAGAGCTGCCGGCCGCGGTTGCTCTCCCGGACGAAGTCGCGCAGCGGGTCGCTCGCCGCGACGTGGTCGGCGATGTCGCCGAGGACCACGAGGCCGACGCGGTAGTTGACGAACTTCTGCACGATGCCGCCGGCGACCCGGGTGCGCAGCGTGAAGAAGTCCGGGTGCAGCCGGGCGACGGGGACGACCACCCAGGAGGCACCGCGGCCGAACGCGTCGCCGATCACGTCCATGGCGTCCTGCTCCTCGCGGATCGGCGCGCCCTCGGCGGGCAGCCGCAGGACCGTCGTGCCGTACTGCTCGGACATTGCCGTTCTCCCTGGTCGATGTGGATCCGATATGGACCCGATGCGGATCCCGATGCGGATTCGGTGTGACCGACGCCATCCGACGCGGTCGGCGTCAGTGCATGGACGAGGTCATCGTGTGGACGATGCCGAGCAGCGCGGCGGTGTCGGCCGGATCGCCGAGGACGACGAGCCGCAGGGTCTCCCGCTCCTCGTCGTGGATGGTCTCGACGTGCAGCGGCCGGCCGCCCTCGCGCGGGCCGGCGATCGCGGCCATAACGGCGGTGGACAGCCGGTCGGCGGCGGCCCGGTCGACGTTCTCGATCCGGACGACGGCGGACACCTCGGCCCGCCGCGCGCCGGCGCCGGGCGCGGGCGGGGCGGCCGGGGCGCCGGTGAAGGCCTCCAGGTCCGCACGGGCGATCCGGTACTGCTTGCCGATCCTGGCCGCGGCGAGCCGGCCGTCGCGGATGTAACCGCGGACGGTGCGCACGTGCAGGCCGAGCAGTTCGGCCACCTGTTCCACCGAGTAGTACTGCGCCACCTGCGACCATCCTCTCGAACGCCCCCATCCGCAGGAAACATACCATCCGATAGGGATGTTTACGTAATGATAGGGAGTGGTTTAGTCCACTCGGGTGAACCGACCGTCAGGGGTGCGTCAACGCACCCACCCATTCGGTCAACGCCGCGTCAGGACCGGCGACGCCCGGCGGAACCCGGCCTAGCGTCGAAGCAGCAGTTCCGGCAGGCACCACCACCCCACCCGGGAGCACTCGCATGGCCCGCGTCGTCTGGCACGTTCCGGTCACCGTCTCCGGTACCGGCACCACCACCGCCCTCCGCCTCTTCCGCCTGCGCGACGGCCGCCGCTGCGCCGTCGGCTTCTCCAGCCCCGAGTCGCTCGCCGCCCTCTTCGGGCCGGACCAGGCCTTCACCGAACTCGGTGAACCCGCCCTTCGCGCGCTCACCGCCCCGCTCGGCATCGACACCCTCGTCCTCGACCCGCGCCTGGTCGCCCCGCCCGTCACCGCACCCGCCGCCCCGCTCGCCCCCGTCCCGACCGCACAGCTCCAGCACCGGTGACCGCCCTCCAGCTGGTCCCCGAGGACCCGGACCCCGAACCGGAACCACCTGAGCCGGCCCGGGCGCTGCACGCGCTCGCCCGGGTCAGCTACGGGCCGGTCCCGCTCGACTTCGACCGGCTGGCGGCCGAGCACCCGGCCGTCCAGGGCGGACTCTCCCTCGCCGGCGACGCCGACCTGGAGCTCCGCCTCGCCTGCACCGGCCCCGAGGAACTGCGGGCGGTCGCCACCGCCCTCCAGCGCGCCGGGGCCGCCAAGGTCAGGATCGACCTGGTGCTGCGCGCCCTCACCCCCAGCCCCGTCACCCTCCGCCCGGTCCCCTAGGCCTCCTCCTCGCTCCCCGGTCGGACGGCGCCAGGGCCCCGCCCCGGTGCCGTCCGACCGTGATCATTTCCTCGTCCCGCGCCCGCGACGTACCGTCAAGCCCAGAGGCGACGCACCCGGCTTGAGGAGCAGGCACGATGGACCGATTGACGTACGACGAGGTCAAGGCCGCCGGCGAGCGGATCGCCGGGAGGGTGCGGCCGGTCGCGGTCGCCCCCGGGGACGACCGCGGGCGGACCTGGCTGGCGCTGGAGTTCCTTCAGCACACCGGCAGCTTCAAGGCGCGCGGTGCGCAGAACTTCCTGCTCGCGCACGCCGAGGCGGGCACCCTGCCGGAGGCCGGGGTCACCATCGCCTCGGGCGGCAACGCCGGGCTGGCCTGCGCCTGGGCCGCGCGCGAGCTCGGCGTGCGCGCCACGGTGTTCCTGCCCGAGACGGCCTCCCCGGTGAAGCTGGCGCGGCTGCGCTCGTACGGCGCCGACGTGCGGCTGGTCGGCCGGGAGTACGCGGAGGCGCTGGCGGCCTGCGAGGAGTTCGCGGCGGGCAGCGGGGCGCTGGCCTCGCACGCCTACGACCACCCGCTGATCGCCGCCGGCGCGGGCACCGTGCTGGAGGAGATCCGCGCCCGGGTCCCCGGGCTGGACACGGTGGTGGTGTCGGTCGGCGGCGGCGGACTGTTCGCCGGGGTGGCCGTCGCGGCCCGCGAGCACGGCGTCCGGGTGGTCGCGGTGGAGCCGGAGGGCAGCCGGGCCCTGCACGCCGCCCTCGCCGCCGGCCATCCCGTCGACGTCCCGGTGTCCTCCGTGGCCCAGGACGCCCTCGGCGCCCGCCGCGCCACCGCCCTCGCCGTCCACGCCGCCCGCCACGAGGGCGTCCGGTCCGTCCTGGTCGACGACGAGGCCATCGTGCGTGCCCGCCGCCGGCTCTGGGAGGACCGCCGCATCGCCGTCGAGTACGCGGCCTCCACCGCCCTGGCGGCCCTCGACCACGCGGAGGGCGAGCGGGTCGCCGTCCTCCTGTGCGGCGCCAACACCGACCCGTCCGACCTCGCCACCCCCTGACCGACGGCCCCCGGACAGCGGCTTTGGCCGGATCCGTCGTCAAGCACGAAGACCTGCCCGCCGGTTGGGAAACCGGCGGGCAGGTCCCGTTGTCGGCCGGGTGCTACAGGCTCAGCACCGCCCGCAGGGCCCCGGCGACCTCCGCCTCCGGGTCGTCCGCCGCGCCCGTCGAGCGCCAGGCGACGAAGCCGTCCGGCCGGACCAGCACGGCGCCGGCCGGGCCGATCCCGTGCAGCTCCGCGAAGTCCGCGCCCGGCTCCGGCGCCAGGTCGTCCTCGGCGCCGCCGCCGATCCGGTAGGCGTCCAACGGGACGGCCAGCCGGTCGGCCGCCCGCCGCGCCCCGGCCTGCCAGGCCGCGCCCTCGGGGCCGGTGAGCAGCACCATCGCCTGCTCGTACAGGTCCAGCGTGGACAGGCGCACGCCCGCCCGCAGCAGCCACTGGTGCGGGGCCCGGCTGCCCGGCTCCCCGGCCGACTCGAACTTCTCGGGGACGACCGCGCCCGCCGGGTCCGTCCCGATCACCGCGCCCACCGGGTAGCGGTAGCCGAGCGCCACCCCGAGCACCCCGGTCTGCCGCCCGGCACCCGGCACCACCGCGTACCCGGGGTGGCTGTGCTCGGCCGAGCGGGCCGAGGCGCGCTCGCTGGTCACCTGCGCGACCGGGCGGCGCTCCTGCCCGTACGTCTCCAGCAGCTCCGGCCCGGCCCACCCGCAGAGCACCGCGGCGAGCTTCCAGGCCAGGTTGTGCGCGTCCTGGATGCCGGTGTTCGAGCCGAACGCGCCGGTCGGCGACATCTCGTGCGCGGAGTCCCCGGCGAGGAAGACCCGCCCGGCGCCGTACCGCTCGGCCACCCGCTCGGCGGCGTGCCAGGGCGCCCGGCCGGTCACCTCGACGTCGAGCTCCGGCAGGCCGACGGCGGTGCGGATGTGCCGCTCGCAGCGCTCGTCGGTGAACGCCTCCAGCGGCTCACCGTGCTCGGGGTGCCAGGGCGCGTGGAAGACCCACTCCTCCTGGTTGTCCACCGGCAGCAGCGCGCCGTCCGCCTCCGGGTTGGTCAGGTAGCAGGCGATGAAGTGCCGGTCCCCGACCACGTCGGCCAGCCGCTTGGCGCGGAAGGTGATGCTGACGTTGTGGAACAGCTCGCCCTGGCCGCTCTGGCCGATGCCCAGGCGCTCGCGGGCCGGGCTGCGCGGGCCGTCCGCGGCGATCAGGTAGTCCGAGCGCACCCGGCGCTCCTCGCCGGTCTCCCGGCTGCGCAGCACCGAGGTGACGCCCTCGGCGTCCTGCTCGAAGGAGACCAGCTCGGTGTTGAAGCGGACGTCGCCGCCGAGGTCGCGGGTGGCGCGCAGCAGCACCGGCTCGAGGTCGTTCTGGCTGCACAGGCACCACGAGCTGGGGCTGAACCGGGCGAGCCGCCCGCCGGGGTCGATCTCCCGGAACAGCCACTCCTGCTCGGTGCCGGTCAGCGAGGGCGCCTGGAGGATGCCGTGGTTCGGGGCGAGGACCGACGCCGCCTCGCGGATCGCCGGCTCGATCCCGGCCACCCGGTACAGCTCCATCGTGCGGACGTTGTTGCCTCGGCCACGCGGGTGATGCGAGGTGTCGGCGTGCTTCTCGACCAGCAGGTGCCTGACACCCAGTCGGCCGAGGAAGAGCGAGGCCGACAGCCCGACCAGCGACCCTCCCACGATCAGGACCGGCACCCGGTCGTCAACCTTCGGATTCATCAATTGCTCCACCCTGTCAGGGGATTCAGCGGACCGGCGCCTGGGGTCGGGGCCGCCGTCGAGGGGGCCGCACGGCCGGGGGCCCCGCTCTTCCATCCCCCGCCCGAGGGTGCTTGTGCCGCCTCTTCCCCCGGATGGCCCGCAAATATCGCGGCACCCCGGTACGCCGCTCACGATCGACTTCAGGCCTGGCGCCGACCGACCGGGCCGATCGCCGTCGCACCGCCCTCCCAAGCCGGGAGCACCCCCCGGACGCGGCCCACCGCGGCCCGCAACGTGCGGCCCAGAGCAGAAAGTGGATCATGACAACTCTGTCCGAACCGCAGCGGAAGCAGCAGGCCGACTCCGACACCCGGCTCCGGGTGGTACTGATGCTGGAGATCCAGGACGGCGCCCAGCAGCGCTTCCTCGACGTCTACGAGCAGCTGCGCCACCAGGTGGCCTCGGTGCCCGGCCATGTCAGCGACCAGCTGTGCCAGTCGATCAACGACCCCCGCCAGTGGCTGATCACCAGCGAGTGGGAGGACCAGGACACCTTCCTGGAGTGGGTGGACAGCCCCGCCCACCGCGAGATGGTCAAGCCGATGCACGGCTGCGTCAGCGACAACTTCCGCTCGCTGCGCTACGGCATCCTGCGCGAGACCTCGGCGGCCGGCTCCACCGGCACCCGGGCCCCCCTGGAGGTGCCGCCCGGCCTGCCGCGCACCGAGCCCGCCGGGCACGTCGGCCCGCCGAAGGCCGAGCCCGGCCCGGACGGCGTGGTCCGGCACGCGCTCACCTTCACGGTCAAGCCCGGCAGCGAGCACGAGGTGGCCCGGATCCTGTCCGGCTACGCCTCGCCCCGGGCCGAGGTGGACGAGCACACCCGGCTGCACCGCACCTCGCTGTTCATGCACGGCAACCGGGTGGTCCGGGCCGTCGAGGTGGTCGGCAACCTCGGCGACGCGCTGCGCCACGTGGCGATGCAGCCGGAGGTGCGGGCCGTCGAGGAGGCGATCAACCCGTACCTGGAGGAGGCCCGCCAGCTGGGCGACCCGCAGGCCGCGCGCGCCTTCTTCGCCCGGGCCGCGCTGCCGGCGAAGCACCAGGCGATCGCCAGCTCCCCGACCTCCGCCCGGCTGCACCGGCACGCCGTGCTGTACCCCGTCCGCCCGGGCGAGGGGCAGGCCGTCGCCGAGCTGCTCGCCGACTACGACAACCTCGCCACCGCCGACCCGACCGGCCCGGTCGCGGCCAGCACCGTGTTCCACCGGGCGGACGTGGTGGTGCGCCTGGTCGACCTGCGGGTGCCGGCCGAGGCCGACCCGGCGGCCGCCCTCGGCGTGGCGGGCGACCAGGAGGCCGCCGCACTCGGCCGACTGCTCGACCTCGGCCCGCAGGGCGACCTGCGCACCTCCACCGGACTCGCCGCCGCCCTGGCCGCCCGCGCCATGAGCCCGGTCACCGACCGCAGCTCGCAGGACAACTGAAGAACCAGCCGCATCTCTCGGAGGAAGACACCATGACCACGCAGTACCCACGGATCGTGCACGTCGACGAGGCACCGGAGAACCGTCGGCGCGGCGGCGACCTGCGCGCCATGCTCACCCCGACCACCTGCGGGGCGACCAGCGGGTTCATGGGGCTGGCGATCGTCCAGCCCGGCGAGCGGATCGGCGAGCACTACCACCCGTACTCCGAGGAGTTCGTGTTCGTGGTCAGCGGCGACCTGGAGGTGGACCTGGACGGCGAGAGCCGTCCGATCAGGCCCAACCAGGGCCTGATGATCCCGATCAACATGCGCCACCGCTTCCGCAACGTCGGCGACACCGAGGCCCGGATGGTGTTCCACCTCGGCCCGCTCGCCCCCCGCCCCGAACTCGGCCACGTGGACACCGAGGAGACCGGCGCCGCCGGGCCGCCGGAACACGCCAAGGTGGCCTCGTGACCCGGCGCGTCGCCGTCACCGGGATCGGCGTCGTCGCGCCCGGCGGGGTCGGGGTCCCGGCGTTCTGGGAGCTCCTCACCTCCGGCCGCACCGCCACCCGGGGCATCACGCTCTTCGACCCCACCGGGTTCCGCTCCCGGATCGCCGCCGAGGTCGACTTCGACCCGGCGGCCCACGGGCTGGGCCCGGCGGACGTCCAGCGGGCCGACCGCTACGTGCAGTTCGCGATGGTCGCGGCGGACGAGGCGATCGCCGACGCGGGCCTGGACCTGGCCGCCGAGGACCCGTGGCGGATCGCCGTCTCGCTCGGCACCGCCGTCGGCGGCACCACCCGGCTGGAGCACGACTACGCCCTGGTCAGCGCCGGCGGCGCCCGCTGGGACGTCGACCACCAGCGGGCCGATCCGCAGCTGCACCGGGCCTTCGCGCCCAGCACGCTGGCCTCCACGGTCGCCGAGCGCACCGGCGCGCACGGCCCGGTGCAGACCGTCTCCACCGGCTGCACCTCCGGCCTCGACGCGATCGGCTACGGCTTCCAGGCCGTCGAGGAGGGGCGCGCCGACATCTGCATCGCCGGCGCCTCCGACTCGCCGATCTCGCCGATCACCGTCGCCTGCTTCGACGCCATCAAGGCCACCAGCGAGCGCAACGACGACCCGGAGCACGCCTCCCGGCCCTTCGACGCCCACCGGGACGGCTTCGTCCTCGGCGAGGGCGGCGCCGTCCTGGTGCTGGAGGAACTGGAGCACGCCCGCCGCCGCGGCGCCCGGATCTACGGCGAGATCGGCGGCTTCGCCACCTTCGGCAACGCCTACCACATGACCGGCCTCACCCAGGAGGGGCTGGAGATGTCCCGGGCGATCGACGACGCGCTCGCCCACGCCCGGGTGGACCGCACCGACGTCGGCTACGTCAACGCGCACGGTTCGGGCACCAAGCAGAACGACCGGCACGAGACCGCCGCCGTCAAGCGCTCGCTCGGCGCCCACGCCTACCGGACGCCGATGAGCTCCATCAAGTCGATGGTCGGGCACTCGCTCGGCGCGATCGGCGCCATCGAGGTGGTCGCCTGCACCCTGGCGCTGGCCCACGGCGTGGTGCCGCCGACCGCCAACTACGAGACTCCGGACCCGGAGTGCGACCTCGACTACGTGCCGCGCACCGCGCGCGAGCTGCCGCTGAGCCACATCCTCTCGGTCGGCAGCGGATTCGGCGGATTCCAGTCCGCCGTCGTGCTCAACAGAACGGGGTGAGTGTCATGACGTCACGTCAGCAGGGCCGCCGGGCGGTGGTCACCGGCCTCGGCGTGGTGGCGCCGAACGGCGTTGGGGCCGACGCCTTCTGGAAGGCCACCAGGCAGGGCGTGAGCGTCCTCGACCGGATCACCCGCGAGGGCTGCGACGGGCTGCCGCTGCGCGTCGCCGGCCAGGTGCGGGACTTCGACCCGCGGGCCGCGATCGACAGCCGGTACCTGGTGCAGACCGACCGGTTCACGCACTACGCGATGGCCGCCGCCGACCTGGCGGTGGCGGACGCCGGATTCCACCCCGACCCCGAGCATCCCTTCGCGGTCGGGGTGGTGACCGCGGCCGGCTCCGGCGGCGGCGAGTTCGGCCAGCGCGAGCTCCAGCAGCTCTGGGGCAAGGGGCCGCAGTTCGTCGGCCCGTACCAGTCCATCGCCTGGTTCTACGCCGCCAGCACCGGCCAGATCTCGATCCGCGGCGGCTACAAGGGTCCGTGCGGGGTGGTCGCCAGCGACGAGGCCGGCGGCCTGGACGCGCTCGCGCACGCGGCCCGCACGATCGAGCGCGGCACCGACGCGGTGGTGGCCGGCGCCGCCGAGGCACCGCTGGCGCCGTACTCGATGGTCTGCCAGCTCGGCTACCCGGAGGTCAGCCTCGCCGGGCAGCCCGACCGGGCCTATCTGCCGTTCACCGCGCAGGCCTGCGGCTTCGCCCCCGCCGAGGGCGGCGCGATGCTGCTGCTGGAGGACGAGCAGGCGGCCCGGCTGCGCGGCGCCGCCGTCCGGGCCCACCTGGCCGGACACGGCTCCACCTTCACCGGGGCCTCCCGCTGGGAGGAGTCCCGCGAGGGGCTGGCCGCCGCGATCCGCATCGCCCTGGACGAGGCCAGGATCGCGCCCGAGGAGATCGACGTGGTCTTCGCGGACGCGCTCGGCGTTCCGGCCGCCGACCGGGCCGAGGCGCTCGCACTGGCCGACGCGCTCGGCCCGGCGGCCGAACGCGTCCCGGTCACCGCCCCCAAGTCCGGCACCGGACGGGCCTACTGCGGCGCGCCGATGCTGGACGTGGCGGCCGCCGTCCTGGCCATGGAGGACGGCGTGCTGCCGCCCACCCCGAACGTCACCGAGGTCAGCCACGACCTCGCCCTGGTGACCGGCCGCGCCCGTCCGGCCGAACTGCGCACCGCACTGGTGCTCAGCCGCGGGCTGATGGGTTCCAACTCCGCACTGGTGCTCCGGTGCGGAGACCGGCCCTGAATCCGCACCCGCAACTCCACCGAAGGGACATCCCGTGAGCAACACCCTCAGCTATCACGAGCTGGCCGCCCTGATCCAGGCCCGGGCCGGCGTCACCGTCGACCCGCTGCACCTGGAGCGCCCGGGCGCGCAGTTCGACGAGTTCGGCGTCGACTCGCTCGGCCTGCTCGGCGTCGTCGGCGAACTGGAGAACCGGCACGGCCTCAAGGTCACCTCGGGCGCCGAGTCCGCCAAGACCCCGGCCGAGTTCCTGCAGCTCGTCAACACCTCCTTCCTCTCCCCGAAAGCTGGTGCCTGAGATGCCCGGACACACCGACAACGAGATCGTCATCGCCGCCCCCCTCGACCTGGTCTGGGAGATCACCAACGACCTGGAGAACTGGCCGGACCTCTTCAGCGAGTACGCCTCGGTGGACGTGCTGGAGCGCGACGGCGACAGCGTCCGCTTCCGGCTCACCATGCACCCGGACGAGAACGGCCAGGTGTGGAGCTGGGTCTCCGAGCGCACCACCGACAAGTCCTCGCTCGCGGTGCGCGCCCGCCGCGTCGAGCCCGGCCCGTTCGAGTTCATGGACATCCGCTGGGAGTACGCCGAGGTCCCGGCCGGGACGAGGATGCGCTGGATCCAGGACTTCGCGATGAAGCCCACCGCCCCGGTCGACGACCACGGCATGGTCAACCACATCAACCGCAACTCCCGGATCCAACTGGAGCTGATCCGCGAGAAGGTCGAGAAGCGGGCGGCGGAGCGGTGACCGGAATGCACCGCGCCCTGATCGTCGCCCGGATGAAGCCCGAGGCCGCACCGGACATCGCCGAGGTGTTCGCCACGTCCGACCAGGGCGAACTGCCGCACCTGATCGGCGTCACCGGCCGCAGCCTGTTCCAGTTCGGCGACGTCTACCTGCACCTCATCGAGGCCGACCGCCCGCCGGGCCCGGCCGTCGCCAAGGTCATCGGCCACCCGGAGTTCCGGTCCGTCAGTGACCAGTTGACCGCCTTCGTCCAGGCCTACGACCCGGCCACCTGGCGCGAGCCGAAGGACGCCATGGCGCACGAGTTCTACCGCTGGGACCGCTGACCCCGTCCCACCCGTCCCGCTCGTCCTGGGCCCGCCCCCGGCCATCCGCCGGGGGCGGGCCCACGTGCGCGTCCGGCTCGACCGGACGTGGCGTCAGCGCCGTCCGAGCCGGCCCGACGCGGCGTCAGTGCCGCCCACGTCCGCCCGACGGCACGTCAGCACCATCCGAGCCCGCCCGACGCGGTGTCAGTGCCATCCCGGGCCTGCCCGACGTCGCGTCAGCACCATCCGGGCTTGTCCGACGCGGCGTCAGTGCCTTCTGGACGGGCCCGACACGCCGTCAGCACAGGACCGACTCGGCCCGGACCGCCGCGAATCCTTTTCACCCGTCTCACTGGGGCACCCGGGTGAACCGGGCCGGGACTCCACTCGAATCGAGCACAGTCCGTACCCAAGTCGCCACTCTCCGGTGGCGGCGGACGTCGCGGTGGTTGACGGTGAATCAGACGCAGTTCCCACGAATTCCCTTGTCCGGCGCCGTGCCGGCGATCGCGGGCCTGTGTATCGGAAGGATCAACCTCATGCGTTCTGCACGCACTCTGCTCGCCGGGGCGGCTGTCGCCGCCGTTCTCACCGTCGGCACCCCCATGGCCTTCGCCGACGGCTCCGCCGACCAGGCGAAGAGCCTCACCTCGCAGGACCAGTCCGACCGCGGCGACGAGCACGGCCGTGGCGACGACCGTGGCGACGAGCACGGCCGCGGCGAGGGTCGTGGCGACGAGCACGGCCGTGGCGAAGGCCGCGGCGACGAGCACGGCCGCGGCGAGGGTCGTGGCGACGAGCACGGCCGCGGCGAAGGCCGTGGCGACGAGCACGGCCGCGGCGAAGGCCGTGGCGACGAGCACGGCCGCGGCGGCGACAAGGGCGGCGAGGGCCGCGGCGGCGACAAGGGCGGCGAGGGCCGGGGCGGCGAGCACGGCCGCGGTGGCGAGCACGGCCGCAAGGGCCCGCACGGCGGCGTGCACGCCGGCGGTGGCGGCCTGGCCGTGGCCGAGACCGGCACCACGCTGTCCGGTGGCGGCCTCGCCTCCGGTGCCGTCCTGCTGATCGGCGGCCTCGGGGCCGGCGCGTACGCGCTGCGCCGCAACCGCCGCAACACCGGCGCCACCATCTGACGTCCGGCATCTGACGCCGCCCCCACGCGCCTCCCCACCAGGGCGGCGCGCACGGGGGCGGCGGGTCGTTTTGGACCTTCTGGACCTTTCGGACTTTTTCGGGCCGCCACCGGCCCGGCTGCGCATGGGAATGGAGAAAGAGGAGCGATGGGCGGTCCCGTCCCTGGAATGTCCCGACTGCTGCGCACCGGCATCGGTGCGGCGGCGGTCGGCCTGCTGCTGATGTACAACTCGGTCGACACCACGCCGAGAGCCAACTCGGCGTCCCGCATGACCCGTCCCCCGGCGATCGTCGCGCCGGCCACCCCCCGCCCGTCCGCACCGGCCACCACCCCCGCGGACGCCCCCGCGGAGGCCCCTGCGGAGGCCGCCGAGGACCCGGCCCCCGCGCCACCGTCGCTGGGCCGCGCCAATCCGACCCGGCTGCGGATCCCGCAGATCGGCGTCGACGCCCCGTTCACCGAGCTGACGCTCGATCCGGAGGGCCAGCTCACCGCGCCGCCGCCGGACGACGACAACCTGGTCGGCTGGTACCGGGACGGCGTCTCCCCGGGCGAGCTCGGTAGCTCGGTGGTCGCCGGGCACGTGGACACCACCACGGGCCCGGCGGTGTTCGTGATGCTGAGCCAGATGCAACCGGACCAGCAGATCGAGGTGGAGCGCGCGGACGGCACGGTCGCGGTGTTCTCGGTGGACTCGGTGGAGGCCTTCCCCAAGAACGCCTTCCCGGACGACAAGGTGTACGGCCAGACGCCCGACGCCCAGCTGCGGCTGATCACCTGCGGCGGTGCGTACGACAAGGGCCAGAAGGACTACTCGGACAACGTGGTGGTCTTCGCGCACCTGGACTCCTCGCACCCGGCCTGACCGGCAACGCGAACGACCGCCGCCCCCAACTCCCGGGGGGACGGCGGTCGTTCGCGTGGGGGCCGGTGCTCAGCCGCGCACGGTGGCCTCGAAGGCGTGCAGGTAGGGGTTGACCGGGTGGACGTCCGCGACGTCCAGTCCGGCGTCCTCCATCAGCCGCACCATGCTCTCCTTGGAGTGCTTGGCGCCGCCGACGTTGAGCAGCAGCATCAGGTCCATCGCGGTGGTGAAGCGCATCGACGGGCTGTCGTCGACCAGGTTCTCCACCACCACGACGCGGGCGCCGGGCCGGGCCGCGGCGACCACGTTGGCGAGGGTGCGGCGGGTGCTCTCGTCGTCCCACTCCAGGATGTTCTTGATGATGTAGAGGTCGGCGCGGACCGGGATCTCCACCCGGCAGTCACCGGGCACCAGTCGGGCGCGGGCCGAGAAGGCGCCGCCGTCCTGGAGCCGGGGTTCGGCGCCGGCGACCACCTTGGGCAGGTCGAGCAGGGTGCCGTGCAGCGCCGGGTGCTTCTCCAGCAGGCTGGCCAGCACGTGCCCCTGGCCGCCGCCGATGTCCGCCACCGAGTCGACGCCGGTGAGGTCCAGGTACTCGGCGAGGTCGTGGGCGGACTGCCGGCTGGAGGTGGTCATCGCCTTGTCGAAGACCTTCGCGGAGTCGCCCGCGTCGCTGTGCAGGTAGTCGAAGAACTCCTTGCCGAACAGTTCGGGGAAGACGTTGCGGCCGGAGCGGACCGCCTCGTCCAGCTTGGGCCAGGCCTCCCAGGTCCACGGCTCGGTGCACCAGAGGGAGATGTAGCGCAGCGAGTTGGGGGCGTCCTCGCGCAGCAGGCGGGACATCTCGGTGTGCTCGAAGCGGTCGTCGGAGGTCTCGGAGAAGATGCCGTAGCAGGTGAGCGCGCGCAGCAGGCGGCGCAGCGGCAGGGGCTCGGTGTCGAGGGCGGCGGCGAGATCGGTGAGGCTGGTCGGGGTGTCGCCGAGCACGTCGGCGACACCGAGCCGGGCGGCCGCGCGGACGGCGGCGGCGCAGGCGGCGCCGAAGACGAGCTCGCGCAGGCGCATCGCGGCCTGGGGAGTCGGGGGCGGTGCGATCGTCATGGGAGGTCTTCCTTGTCGACGGGGGCGGGGGTGCCGGGGGCGCGTGCCGGGGGCGGGTCGTACCGGATGCGGGTCGTACCGGGAGCGGGTGCCGCGGCTCAGCAGCGGCCGAACGGCTCGGACCGCGCGCAGGTGTTTCGGGCGAACGCGTTCTCGCCGGTGTCGCGGTCGGCGATGTCGGCCGGGCTGTTGCCGCTCAGGTGGTTGTCGGCGACGGTGTTGCGGGCGTTGGCGACGCCGACGACGCTCTTGAAGAGGACGATCCCGCCGGAGAAGTCCGAGCTGCCGACGTTGTCGTGGACCTCGTTGTCGGTGACCCGGGCGTCCTCGACCCCGGTGAGCACGATGCCCGCGCCCTGGATGGCGCCCAGCCGCGGGTTGGCCGGGCAGAACATGTTGTTGGCGACGACCTCGTTGCGGCGCACGTCGAGGTCCCCGGCCCGGGGCACGCCCTCGTCGCCGACCACGAAGACGCCGGCGCAGTTGCCGCGGAGCTCGTTGTCCTGGACGGCCAGCCCGCGCAGTCGGCGGACGGTGACGCCGACCCGGTTCTCGGTCAGCTCGTTGCCC
The DNA here is from genome assembly GCF_040685395.1 of Kitasatospora sp. NPDC088779. NCBI lineage: Bacteria > Bacillati > Actinomycetota > Actinomycetes > Kitasatosporales > Streptomycetaceae > Kitasatospora > Kitasatospora sp. NPDC088779. The sequence goes on from NZ_JBFBHW010000015.1 coordinate 115,831, forward strand.
TCCACGACGGTGCCCCCGGTGTCGGGCGCGCCGCCCTCGCGGTAGGCGTAGTTGGCGAGGAAGACACCGGACTGGCCGTTGTGGGTCGCGCGGTTGCCGACGATCCGGGCCCGGGTGGAGATCTCCTGGCTGATGCCCTGCTGGGCGTTGTCGTGGACGTAGGTGTCGCGCACGGTCAGGCCGGTGGTACCGCTGGCGTCGATGCCGTTCTTGCGGAAGCCGGTGACGGCGAGGGTCTCGATGGTGACGTCCGGCAGCGGGGCCGCCTCGGTGCCGTCGACGCACAGGCCGTGTCCGGCGGTGGCGCAGGCGTTCTCGGTACCGTCCCCGGGGGTGATCACGCTGTCCGCGCCGGCGCCGCGCAGGGTGAGGCCCGGGGTGGTGATGCGGACGCTGCCGGGGTAGGTGCCGGCGAGCAGTTGGACGGTGTCGCCGGGGAGGGCGGCGTCGACGGCCTGCTGAATCGATTCGCCCGGCTGGACGACGTGCAGCCCGTCGGCGGCGTGCGCCGCGGGCACGGTGGCCAGGCCGGCGAGGACGGTGGTCAGGGCGGTGGCGGCGGCGGTGGCCGCGGCGAAGTGGTGGACCCGTCGCGTGGGCATGAGTGGTGACCTGTTCTTTCCGGCGCGCTCGCCGGTGTGCGGCCGGAGCCTGCCGGGCGGCGCGCTAGGTACGCGGTGTCTGTTGTTACACGGTGTGCGGGGGTGGTGACGGCCGGTGGGTGCGGCCGACTCGACGCTATGGGCCGCCGGGTGGGCCCGCCACCAGGGCTGGGCTGCGGGACTGACGGGGCGTCGGCCGGTGGTGGGACGGCCCGGCGTGGCGCGTACGGCGCGGCGCGCTCCGGACCACGCCGCACGGCACGCCCTCGGACCGCCCCCGGCACCGCCCCCGGCACCGCCGGCCGGGCCGCGTGCCACCGCCGGCCGGCGGCGTGACATCCTCGGGGCCATGACCACCGCACCCGCAGCGCCCCTCGGCACCCTCCGCAACCCGGTCGGCGCCCACGTTCCGGTGGCCGCCCGCGGGCTGGCCGGAACGGGGCTGGCGTACGCGCGCCGGGTCGGCGCCGAGACCGTGCAGGTGTTCGTGGCCAACCCGCGCGGCTGGGCCACCCCGCCGGGCAACCCCGCGCAGGACGAGGAGTTCCGGGCGGCCTGCGCCGAGCAGGCACTCCCCGCCTGGGTGCACGCCCCGTACCTGATCAATTTCGGCTCGGACAACCCGGCCACCCGCGAGCGCTCGGCCGACTCGCTGCGGCACTCGCTGCGCCGCGGCCACGCGATCGGCGCGCTGGGCGTCGTCCTGCACACCGGGTCGGCGGTCGGCACGGCGCCCGGCGGCGGCTCCCGGCGGGCCGAGGCGATGGCACAGGTCCGGGCCGACGTGCGGCCGCTGCTGGACGAACTGGACGCCCTCGGCGAGGACGCGCCCTGGCTGCTGCTGGAGCCGACGGCGGGCCAGGGCAGCTCGCTCTGCTCCCGGCTGGAGGAGCTCGCCGAGTACGTCGAGGCGCTGGACGGGCACCCGAAGGTCGGCGTCTGCCTGGACACCTGCCACGCCTTCGCCGCCGGGCACGACCTGGCCGTACCGGGCGGGGTGACGGCCGCGCTGGACGCCCTGGCGTCGGCGGCCGGGCCGGGCCGGCTGCGGCTGATCCACGCCAACGACTCCGAGGACGTCGTCGGCGCGCGCAAGGACCGGCACGCCAACATCGGCGCCGGGATGATCGGCGCGGAACCGTTCCGCGAGCTGTTCGAGCACCCGGAGACGGCCGGTGTCCCGCTGCTGGTGGAGACCCCGGACCGCAAGCACGGCGGGGACGGCACCGGGCACGCGATGGACATCGCCGTACTGAAGGAACTGCGCGAGCGGGCTGCCGCCCCCGCCCGGCCGGCCTGACCTGCTCGGCCCGCCGCTCGGACAGCCGTGAGCCCGGGGGCCCACAGCGGCCCCCGGGCTCACCGGTCGGTCAGCAGTCGCCGATGCAGTCGTCCTCGGTGTGCTCGTGGACGTTCAGCCAGTTGGCGTGCGGGCCGAACAGGCCGACACCAGCCGAACCCGACTCCAGGCTCTGCCCGGTCGACGAGTGCGACCCGTGCCAGGCCGCCATCGCCGGCGCCGGCGCCGCGAAGGCAGCGGCGCCCGCCACGGCCGCGATCACGGCGAGCTTGCGGATCTTCCCACGAAGCGACATCTGATGTCCTCTGGTTCGATTCTGGTCCTCGATCCGCCTCCCGGAACGGCCGGTGCGGCCACCGGACGGGGCGGACGGCGCCCCACCGGGGGAAGCGCCGGGCCAACGTTTGCACACGAACGCGCACGCGCCGCGGCGCGCCGCAAACCGGCTGAGGCATTCGGGTGACGACATCCCTCCCCCGGGTGAACGCCCTCGGACACCCGGCCGCACACCGAACGGCCGGTCCGGACCGGCGCAGGACGAGTGCCCGTCCGACCGGCGCGGGACCACAAGTCTTGCGGTGACATGCCAGGCCGACTGAACAAATCCCATCGATTTGGTACAGAGCGCCACCCGGTTCGAGCATGAACGGTGGCTCCACCGAGCACGCGCAGGACCACGAAAGGCGCACCACCCTCATGCAGACCAGCCCGGCCGCACCCCGGCAGGCGACCCGACCGAGCCCGCCGGAGACCCCGGAAGCGGTCACCGCGACGCCCCGCAAGGGCGGCCGCTTCGGCCTGCCGACCGCCACCGCCCTGGTGATGGGCAACATCATCGGCGGCGGCATCTTCATGATCCCCGCCGCCGTGGCCCCCTACGGGACGGTCAGCCTGGTCTCCTTCGTCGTCCTGACCGTGGGCGCGATCGCACTCGCGCTCGTCTTCGGGCAGCTCGCGCGCCGCAACCCGCGCACCGGCGGGCCGTACGTCTACGCCCGGGAGGCCTTCGGGGACTTCGCCGGGTTCCTGTCGGCCTGGTCGTACTGGATCACCACCTGGGTCAGCAACGCCGCGCTCGCGGTCGCCGCCGTCGGCTACCTCGACGTGCTGCTGCCCGTCGGCCACTCCATCGGGCTCAGCATCGCCGCCGCGATGGCCTTCCAGTGGCTGCCCGCGCTGGCGAACCTGGCCGGCACCCGCTACGTCGGCGCCGTCCAACTCGTCTCCACCGTCCTCAAGTTCATCCCGCTGCTGCTGGTCGCGGTGGGCGGCCTGGGCTTCTTCGACGCGCGCAACCTGGGCCCCTTCGACGCCACCGGGCACGGCTGGGCCGGCGGGATGACGGCGGCCGCGGCCATCCTGCTCTTCAGCTACCTGGGCGTGGAGTCGGCCGCGATGAGCGCCGGCCAGGTCCGCGATCCGGAGCGCAACGTCGGGCGGGCCAGCGTGCTCGGCACGGCCGGTGCGGCGGTGGTCTACCTGTTGGGCACGCTCGCGGTCTTCGGCACCGTCGCCCACGACCGACTGATCCACTCCACCGCGCCGTTCTCGGACGCCGTGGACGCCATGTTCGGCGGCACGTGGGGCGGCACGGCCATCGCCGTCGCCGCACTCGTCTCGATGACCGGCGCGCTCAACGGCTGGACGCTGCTGGCCGCCCAGGCGCCGTACGCGGCCGCCAAGGACGGGCTGTTCCCGGCCGCCTTCGCCAAGGAGCGGCGCGGCGTCCCGGTGTTCGGCGTCGTGACGAGCGTCGCGCTGGCCTCGGTGCTGACCATCCTCAACTTCGCCACCGGCGCCAAGGGCGCGTTCGACATCCTGGTGCTGGTCACCACCTTCACCGCGACCGTCCCGTACCTGCTCTCCACCGCCGCGCAGCTGTACTGGCTGGTGCGCGGCATGCCCGACAAGGTCTCCGGGGGCCGGCTCGCCCGGGACGCGGTGCTGGGCCTGGGCGCCTTCGGCTTCTCCCTGTGGCTGGTGGCCGGCGCCGGTTACGCGGCCGTCTACCAGGGCGTGCTGTTCCTGTTCGCCGGGATCCTGGTCTACGTCTGGATGGCGGCCCGCCGCCGGGACTGACGGCCCGGGGCCGGGGCCGCGGCGGCTCGGAGTGACGGGCTCCTGACGGATCGTCACACACCTTGCCCGGAGCGGCGGATGTGGACATCCTTGGCCGGAGGTTTCCCTCCCGGGCGGCTCCTCGCCATCGGCCGGCCCGCCCGCGCCGGATAGACGGGAGACCGGAACCTCCGCACCCTGCACCGCCGTTCTGCGCGAACCTCCGTTTCCGTGAACCTTCGAGTACCGGGAGTGCCATGAAGATCCTGAGGCTGTTGACAGCCCCCGCCGCCGTCCTCGCCCTGACCGCCGGCACCGTCACCACCGCCGCCGCGGCCCCGGCGCGACCGGCCCTGAACGACGTCGTGGTCCTCGGCGCCGCCTCCAACGGCCAGACCGTGCAGGTTCACCCGGGTGACGTGGTCCAGATCGACCTGCCGCCCTACCGCGACAGCACCGTCACCTGGCTGTCCTCCGTCCCGGCGACGACCGCGCCCTCGGTGCTGCCGCAGACCTCGGGCAGCACCGACCCCGACAACACCACGCACGCGACCTTCAACGCGGCCGCCGCCGGGACGAGCGACATCACCTGGATCTGGCGGTGCGCCTTCCCGGATCGCGGCTCGGCCTGCCCGCCGTTCGTCTACTACCTGCGGACCACCATCGTCGTCTCCTGACCGCACGCACTCGAACGGCCGGGATCCGCAGGCTGCGGATCCCGGCCGTTCGGGTGGGGGCGAAGGTCACCCGGGCCCGTGGCCCCGCTCACCGGGAAGCCGCGCCTCGGACACGTTCACCGCGACGGCCTCCGGGCGCCCGGCGGCCGATTCCGCGAAGCGGGCGCGGGGCCGCGGGGCGTCCGGCGGCTGGAGGGTGAGGACGTGGTCGGCCAGCGGGAGGAAGGCCGGGTCGTGGGTGATCAGGATCGTGGTGCGGCCCGCCATCAGGCGGCGCAGCGGGGGGATCAGCTGCTGGACGGTCTTCGGGTCCAGGCCGGTGGTGGGTTCGTCCAGGACGAGGACCGGCGCGCCGCGCAGGAAGGCCCGGGCGATGGCGACGCGCTGGGCCTGCCCGCCGGAGAGCTGGAAGCCCTCGTCGCCGATGACCGTGCCGTACCCCTGCGGCAGCGCGGTGATGAAGCCGTGGGCGCCCGCGCTGCGGGCCGCGCGTTCGATGTCGCCCTGCGGGGCGTCGGGCCTGCCGTAGGCGATGTTGTCCCGGATGGTCGCGTGGAACAGCTGCGCCTGCTGGGGCAGGAAGCTGATCGCCGCACGCAGCGAGGCGATGGTCAGGCCCTGGATGTCGGTGCCGTCGAGGCGGACGGTACCGGCCTGCGGGTCCAGGAAGCGGACCAGGAGCTTGGCGAGCGTGGACTTGCCGCTGCCGCTGGGGCCGATGACGGCCAGGACCTTGCCGGGACTGACGTCGAAGCTGACGTCGGACAGCACCGGGGCGTCGTGGCTGCCGGCGTAGGCGACGTGGACGCCATCGAAGGAGACCCGGCCGCGGACCGCGCCGGCGTCCCGCGCGGCGGGGCTCTCCCGGACCGGACTGGACAGGTCGTGGATCTCCAGCAGGCGCTCGCCCGAGGCGCAGGCCGCGCCCGCGAGCGGGACGAGCCCGGCGAGTTGCTGGATCGGCTCGAACAGCTGCGCCATGAAGGCGGCGAAGGCGAGCAGACCACCCAGGCTCAGCCCGCCGTGGATCACCTGGAGGGCGCCGACGCCCACCACGACCAGACCGGCGAGCATCTGGAGGACGTTGAGGAGGGGCTGGTAGAGGTCGGACATCCGGGCGGCGGAGAGCTCGGCGTCCAGCAGGGCCTTTCCCTCGCGGTGCACCCGCTCGACCTCGCGCTCCTCCTGGCCGCAGGTGCGGGTGACCACCACGTTGCGCAGCGTCTCCTCCAGCAGCGCGGTGACGCCGCCGGCGCGGCGCTGGACCTGCCGCTCCCGGATGCGGATGCGGCGCCCGAAGAAACCGGTGGTGAGGATGAACAGCGGCGCGACGATCAGCGCCGCCAGGGTGAGGGGCCAGCTCAGGTAGAACGCCGCGCCGGCGAACAGCACCAGGCTGACCGAGGCCACCGCGCCCTCGACCAGGCCGGTCGCGACCATCTGCTCGATCGTCGCGATGTCGGCGGTCATCCGGGCCACCAGGTCGCCGCGCCAGCGGGTCTCCAGGGTGTCGGGCGGCAGGGTGTGCAGATGGGCCAGTGTGCCGGTACGGAGCCGGAGCAGGTACCGCTCCGCGATCCAGGTGCCGGTGTAGGTGCCCGCGAAGGTGAACAGCGCCGCCGCCGCGGCCGCGGCGAGCATCGTGCCGCCGAGCGGCCAGAACTCGGCGAAGTGCCGAGGCACCAGGACCTCGTCGATCAGGTCCTTGAACATCCAGACCGAGACGACCTCGCCGAAGGCTCCGAGAACGAGCAGCACCGCGCTCAGCGGCAGCCAGCGCAAGTCCGGTCTGACCCACGGCCAGAACCGCCGGAACAGCTCGCGCAGCGAGATGGCGGGCGAGTCCGCCACCGGCCCCTGGTCGATGGCCCGGTCGGCTGCCCGGTCCTCCGGACCCCCCATGGGCGTCGCACCGTGCATGGAGGAACCCCACTCAGGATGAGGGGCCGGCGGTGATACCGCCGGCCCCAGGGATGGGTGTCATGCCGGGCTGTTAAGCACAGCCCGGACCGCCCTTATCTGTCACCAGAAGCCAAACCGACGACGGCGGCCGTGGCGACGGCGGCGACGGTCACGTTCACGTCCGCGACCGCGGTCCCTGCGGTTGAAGTAACTCATCACGACTCCATTTCTTCCCTTGCATTGGCACGCCGCACGTCCACGGCCGACGCCGACGGCGCGGACCCGGGGAGCACGACAGAGACTGCCGTTGCCGTGAGACAGCCCTAAGCGGCGGGCACGTCAGGGATGTGCCTGCCAGAGCCGTTCTCACATCTCCAGTATCCGCCTGGCGCCCCCGCTCGCAGCTTCTGGACCGCAACCGCGACCGGTCCTCGGCATGCGAAGGGACCCCGGACTCGGCCGCCCGACCCCCGCCCCGGCGGCCGGATCCGGCCCTCCCGACCGGCCCCCCGACGAGCCGGGTCGGGCGAGGAGCCGCCCGGTCGGCTCGGCGACTGACCCACCGTCAAGTGCCGTTCGTCCGGCGTCTCGAAACAGCCGCGCCCGCGCACCGGGCGCCGCCGCCCACCGGTCGACCGCAGGCCCCCGCGACGACGGCGTCGGCGCGAGCCCCCGGCCCTCGCGCCCCCTCCCCGAAGACCCCCGCCCGGGCCGCCGACCCCGCCCGCCGACGCCTACCCGGATGGCGCAGCCGACCGACGGGGCGGGGGTGCGCACCCCCGCGCGGCGAGAGGCGAGACCCCGCGTCGAGCCCCGCGGGAACCACCGGAACGAGGCCCCGGCACCGCCTGCGCCACGGCGAGTCCGCCCTGAGGAGGCGCCCCGCAGCCGCCTTCCGGGCGACTCCGGGGCCCACGAGAACCCGAAGCGACTGCGTTCGGGTGACGGCGCCACCATCGGCGGCACCCTCGCCCCACTCCCCGGCCCGCCCGCCGGCTGCCCGTGCTGCCCGTGCTGCTCGGCCCCTCGGTGGCCCCGCCGGTATCGCGGCTACGGGGCGGCATTCCTCCTCGCAGGAGTCCTCGTCACAGGAGTCCTCGTCCGGGATGCCTCATTCCCTGGAGGATGCTCCGAAGGAGACGCCGGTGTGGTGGGGGTGGTCGTCGGCTCGGGCAGCTGGGTGGGTGAGGCCGAGAGCGGGCAACTCGGCGACGGCACCGCGGCGGGCGAGGAGGCCTCAGGGGTCGGGGCCGGTTGTACCGGCACCGGCGTCGCCGGGTACGAGGCGCCTCCGCCCTCGTTCGTCGAGGGGCCGCCGAGATGGCCCGCCACCTCGACCACGCCGCCGCAGGCGAGCAGCACCGCGGCCAGCACTGACAGCCCGGCGGAGGCCCGCAGCGCCCGGGGCGCCGTGGTTCGCGGGTCGGTGTCCACGCTCAGTCCACGTATTCCTGGGCGACCTGCACGTACTCGAAGCCCTTGACGTCGGTGGCGATGTGCATCTGACCGGTTTGCGAGGAGGCGATCAGGGTGTTGAGCAGGCCGGTGATCGCCCCGCTCAGCGCCGACTCGGTGTCCGAACCGTCGGCGATGAACAGCGCCTTGGTCGCCACCTCCTTCAGCACGTCGCGCCTGGCGGCGCCGAAGCCGTAGGCGATCACGTGCGGGTGGCGCGGCCAGTTCCGGTCCACCAGCGCGCGGAAGGAGTCCCGCCACTTCGCGTCGGTCGGAGCGCCGTCGGTCAGGAAGAAGATCGCCGGCCGCAGCACGCTGTACTGCTGCGCCCGCAGGCTGCTCACGTCCTGTTCGATGCTCTGCCGCAACTGGTCGAAGGCCTTGCCGTACTCGGTGCCCCCGCCGCAGATCACTTCGGGCATGCTCGGGACCTGCTCCATGTCCGACATCGGGATCACCACGTGCACGTCGGTGGAGAAGGCGACCACGCTGACCCTGGCGAACTCCGAGACGCGCGGATTCGTCGCCAGGTTGTAGTGCAGACGCGAGAGGGTCGCGTTGAGCACCGCCTCGTGCGGCTTCATCGACGAGGAGGCGTCGATCACCACGTAGGTGGGCAGGCAGAGTGACATTGTGTGCACCTCTGAGCTAGTGGTTGGAGGCGATGATGATGACCAGGATCACGACGAAGGCGAGCACCCAGATCCACTTGGCGGACGGGCCGGTCGCGGGCTTCTTCTTCTCCTCGACCGTGCTGACGCGGGTGGCGGTGACGGTGGGGGGCTCCGGGATCGCGTGCGGCGCGGGCCGCGGAAGCACCACCGCCGGCTGCTTCGGGGGCAGTTGGGGCAGCGGCGTACGTGTCGGACGCGGCACGGCCCTGAGGTAGGGCCCGTTGTTCAGCGCCTGGTTCAACTGGGCGGCTGCGGGCCGTCGCTCCCGGTCGGTCGCGAGCAGCATGTCCAGCAGGACCTCGGACACGGCGGGCTGGTTCAGCCAGTGGGACGCGGCGACGCCGTGGAAGGTGCTCGCGTCGCGCCGGCCGGTCAGGCACTTGGCGACGAGCAGGGCGAGCCGGTAGCGGTCGGTGTACTGGTCCGCGTCGGAGCCCGGCGGCGTGAGCGGGTCGGCCCAGTTCGGCTGGTGGATGTCGGGCATCTTCTTCGGCTGGCAGCCGTCGACGTCGATCAGGTAGACGGAACGCCCCTCCGGGCTCCAGAAGGCGTTGGAGAACGACCAGTCCGAGTAGACCAGGCCCAGGCCCTCCAGGATCGCGGCGAGCGCCGTCAGTTGACGGCAGGCAGTCAGTCGGCCCTCGAATCCGGGACAGGGCAGGCCGACGCCCCGGATCGACTCGTCGGACTTCGCCAGCCAGTCGATCTCCAGGAACCGGCGCTCGCTGAACTTGCCGCGCCGCAGCTCGGAACGGTACTGCTCGGGCGCCATCGGGATCACGCACCCGACGGCCGGGTTGCCGGGCTCGCGGATCCGGGCCGCGGGCCAGCACGTCCCGGCGTACAGGGTCGCCCGCTCCGCCTCCGGCAGCGTGTCCGGAGCCGAGATCAGCAGGTCGATCCGGCGGCCGTCCTCCTGGTGGAGGCCGGGCCGGTAGAGCTTGGCCAGCCAGCCCGGATGGCCCGTCAGCGGCCGTACGGCAACGGCCTGGCCGTTGTGTTCGGAGATCGGCTCGGCGAGCGGTCCGAGATCGCCGAGGCCCACGGTCCTCGGCAACGCCCAGCCCCGCGGGTCCACCGCCGGGGCGCCGTCGCCGACGACGGGATCGGAGTCGGTCATGTCCCGCTGCCGTTCCACACCACGACGGCGGTGCGGTCGTCGAGGCACTGCGGTGCGTCGAAGCCCACGTCGGCGGTGAACCGGGTGGCCGGGACCGGCGAGCGCCAGGCGTTCGCGAAGTACTCGTTGACGTTGCCCGCCCGGTCCGCCCACGCGTCGCCGATCCCGTCCGTGACCAGGGCGAGGGCGGCACCGGACGCCAGGGTGACGTAACCGTCCACGGCCAGGTGCGGCGTGTCCGGCAGTCGGCCGGCGACCTCGTTCGAGACCACCACGGCCGCGCGGTCCTTGGCTTCGCCGGCGGAGAACCGCCACAGCGGGACGCGCGGGTCGAGTGTCCAGGCCGAACTGTCACCGAGCCAGCCGACCCATGCCCGCGCCACGCCGTTCGCGTCCGGCTCGGCGATCACCGCGGTGATCAGCACGGTCGCCAGGTGCGAGGTGCCGACGCCGCGTCCGGCCGCGTGCGCGGCGATCGATTCCGCGACCCGCCCGTACAGCGCCTTGACGTCGAGCCGGTCGAAGCCGACCGCCTCGATCTGCTCGCGCAGCAGGGTGACGGCCTGGCTGGAGGCCGCCGTGGCCCCGACGTCGGACCAGGCCGCGCTGGACAGGCCGTCGGCCACGGCCACGATCGCGTACCGGCTGTCCGGGCTCCGCCCGATCCGGTACGAGTCCTGTCGCGGCTCGGCGGGCCGGCCGCAGCGGTGGCCGGGCCCGACGACGGAGGCGGCGCGGATGGTGAGGGCACCGACCGTGGCTTCGTCGGCGGCGATGCCGTTCTGCACCGTGCGCTCCGGCAGCAGCCAGGGATAGCCCTGTGCCCGCGCGCCTTCGCCGAAGCGGGGCACGCTCAGGTCGGTCGGCCTCTCGCGCAGGAACGGCCGGGGCCTGCCGGGCTGGGCCGTCGACACCGCCGGTGCCGCGACAAAGCGGCAGACCGGCGCCGTCGCGTCGGGCCGGGGCCCCCGTTCAGGCCGGTCCCGCTGCCGGGCGGGCGTCGCGGCGGCCTCGGACCCCAGTGCGGCCGCCGCGCCGACGACACCCACCGCCGCGAGGGCGAACGCGTCCACCAGCCAGCCGTAGTGCCGGTGCGGCGTGCCGACCTCGGCGAAGGCCCCGATGACGACGGCTGCGAGCAGCCCCGCCCGCACCCAGCCGTCCGTCAGGCCGTCCCGCCGACCGCCGCCCCCGCTCACGGCCGTTCCCCACGATCGCGGGACCTCGACCCGGAGGCGAAGTGCTGGTCACCGTGCTGCACCGCGAACACCTCGCCGGAACCGGTGGCGGAGTTGACCTGGACCACGACGTCCGGCCGTTGCTCGGTCCGCAGCGTCGCCAGAGCTATGACGTCCTGGGCCAGAGCCGGGTTCCGGTCCAGCAACTGGAACAGGGCCTCGGTCCAGAAGTCCACGGCCACGGCGTCGACCGCTCCCCTCGTGGCGGTCGACCCCCGCTCCAGCGCGGCGGACAGTTCCCTGCGGCGGCTGCCGTGAGCCCGGGCGATGACGCCGCTCATCAGTCGCCTCGCCTCGTTCCACAGATCGGTGCCCATCGCGGACACCAGAGCGGTGGCTCCGCTCGCGGCCAGCTCGGCGAGTTCCTGGTTCATCGGCGCTTCAGCCCCGTTCGTTGTAGTGGATGTACTGGCCACCTTGGCCGACGGCGAAGACCGTGCCGTTCCCCGTGGCTCGGACGGGTTGCTCCACGGACCGCGGCTCGGCTTCCGCAGGCCGCTCGCGGGAGCCGGACTCCGGGCCGGGACCGCCGTGCGGCCCGACCGGGCTGCCCGGGTACCAGAGCCAGGCCCGTGCGGCGTACTCCTTGACCCGGACCTCGGCCGCGGTGAAGGCGCCGGCTTCGAGCCCCTCGTAGCCGTGCCCGACCGTCTCCTCGTAGTAGTGCTGCGAAAGCATCGCGGCCACCGGGGTGCCGTCCGGACCGTCCAGGGCCGCATGCCGCAGCGGGGGCGAGTCGAGCAGCCGGGCGAGCGCCTCGAACGGGGTGCCGGAGACGGTGCCGTCCGGATCGACCCGGACCTCCCCCGCGTGCGCGGCGGCCCGTACCCGCAGCCGGGCGTCCGGACCGGTGTGCCGGTTGTGCTCGCGGATCCGCGAGCCCAGCTCCGGCAGCAGCGGGACCAGCAGTCCGGCCTTGGGCAACCCGGCCGGGGCGACGAGCCGGCAGCCGTCGCCGGTGTCCACGTACGCGAAGTCCCGCCGGTCCAACTCCGCGACGCCGAGGGCGCCGAACAACGCGGACCGCAGCACGCCGCGGATCTCCTGCAGCCGCTGCTGACCGCGGCCCGCGGAACCCGCGATGTCGCACGCCAGCAGAGCTCGGTACTCGTACCTCGGATTCACATTCCCTCCGCGATCACGACGAGGGCCGGCAGTTCGAAGATCGATCTGCCGTCGGCGCCGAATTCCCGGTGCCGACACGATGGTTAACCAGAACGTAGAGGAGGGGTCCTCGGGTAGACCGGCTACTAATACGGCTTGTCCGGCTTCGGCCGGACGAGGAGGAGGAGTGACCGATGAGCAACACACGGATGCGCGGAGCCGGGGCCTACTGGCCGACGACCGGGCTGCTCGGCCGGGTCGGCGAGGCCGATCGCCGAGTCCTGCTGGGGCTCGGCCACGGCGTGGTCTACCCGGCCGGTCAGATCACCATCCGCGAGGCCGACACCTCGGACTTCTCGCTGCTCCTGATCGGCGGCACGGTGAAGGTCACCGCCCACGCGCAGGACGGTCGGGACGCGCTGCTGGCCGTACGGATGGCCGGGGACCTCGTCGGGGAGTTCGCCGGGATCGACGGCCAGCCGCGCATCGGCACCGTGACCGCCTGCGGCCGGGTGCTGGCCCGCTACATCCTGCCCACCGAACTGCTGGCGTGCACGAAGCAGCACCCCGCCATCGGGCTCGCACTCAACGCGAGCGTGGTCGCCAAGCTGCGCACGGCGACCAGCCGGATCGTCGACTTCACCGGTTGCGACGTGCTCGGGCGGCTGGCCAGGATCCTGCACCACCTCGCCGTCACCTACGGGCGCCCCGGCCGCAAGGAAGCCCATCTCCCGCTGTCGCAGCCGGAGATGGCCACGCTGGTCGGCGCCGCGGAGTCGTCGATCCACAAGGCCCTGCGGGCCCTGCGGGAGTCGGGCGCGGTCGTCACGGGCTACCGCAGGATCACGATCCTCGACCTGGATCACCTCGCCCGGATCGCCGCCGCGACCGAACCGGCCGATTCGCGGGCGATCTCACCAAACAGGTAAAAGCGCCGGGTTCCGACGACGGGTCGGCGCCAGCATGACCGAGTGCCGGGACCCGAGCGTTGGAGAGGACCGGAGAAACAGATGCCAGAGAACAACGGTGCTCCGGACGGCTCCGCGCGCATCCGGGCGGGCGACGTGTCCGGAACGATGATCGTCGGCAACCGGAACACCGTGACCAACCTGAACATCACCACCGGACACGGTTCGGCCATCACCGTGAACGCGGGGCCTCCGCCGAACCCGGTCAAGCGTCAGCCGATCTCCCACCTGCCGCGTTCCGCCGCCGATCCGCTGATCGGCCGGGAACGGGAGCTCCAGGCACTGCAACAGGCCATCGGAGCACGCCAGTTGGTGCAGATCTGGGGCGCCTCCGGGGTCGGCAAGAGTGCCCTGCTGCGCCACCTCGCCCGCACCTTGCCGCGCGGGCCCGAAGGCGCGGCCTACATCGAAGCCGGCGGACGGACGGCCGACGACCTCGCGCAGGCGATCTTCGACATCAGCTTCGACGCGCCGAACTACAAGCCGTCACTGGAGGTGTTGAAGGAGCACCTGAAGACCCTGCGGCTGCGGATCTACCTGGACGACGCGGGGCTCGACGAGAAGGACCTGCACCGGCTCTTCGACCTGGCCGAGCACTCCGCGTTCGTCTTCACCTCGCAGCGCCGGTCATCGGTCACCGGCGTCCACCCGATCCGACTCGACGGACTGACGGCCCCGGCAGGGGTGGTCCTGGTGCAGACGGTCCTGGCCCGCGCGCTGCGGCCGGACGAAGCGCGGACCGTGACGGCGCTGTGCGACGCCCTGCACGGCAATCCGCTCCGCCTGCGGCGCATCGCCCTGTCGGCCGCGACCGGCAAGGGCCTGCCGGGCATCGCCGACCTCCCCGCGCTCCTTCCCGCGCTGCTCAACAGGCTCCGGCCGGAGGAGCGCGACCTGCTGTACCTGCTCGGCTCGCTGTCGGGCGCCGAATTGGCCGCCCGGCAGCTCGACGCCCTGCTCGGTCGGACGGACAGCGACGCGCTCGCCGGCGAACTGGTGCGGCACGGCCTGCTGGTCGCCTCGGAAACCGGCTACGGGTGTCCGCCGGACGTCGCCGAGTGCGTGCTCAAGAGCCGGATGACGCAGTTCCCCGCCGCGCCGCTCTGCCGGGCGCTCACCGCGTGGGTCGAGTCGCGGGAGACCACCCCGGACGAGGTCGCGGCCCACTTCCAGGCCCTGGACGTCGCGGTGCTGGGAGCGGAAAGGAGCGGACAGGCGCAGCTCGGCGTGGAGTTGGCCCGTGCCGCCTCGCCGAAACTGGCGCTCTCCCGGCAGTTCGACGCGTGGGGCAGCCTCCTCGGAGCCGGCTGGGCCGCCGCGAAGAGCGCGGGAGACCGCGCGGGCGAGGAGTTCTTCCTGGGGGAGGCGCGCACCCGCCGCAAGGCGATCGGCCGGGCGGCACTGACGACGGCCCTGGTGCTGGAGGCGGGGGTGCTCTGGCAGGAACTCGCCGCCCTGCAAGCGCACTCGGTGGCCCACCAGGCCGCCACGACGGCGATCACCGCCGTACCGCCGATCGATCCGGTCACCACGGCACACGCCGTCGGCCAGTCCCCGCTGATCACGCACCCGGCGGTCAGCCCGCCGACGGTCACCCAGCCGGTCGTCCAGCCGGTCGTCCAACCACCGACCGTCACCCACCCGGTCGTCCAGCCACCGGCCGTCACCCACCCGGTCGTCCAGCCACCGACCGTCACCCACCCGGTCGTCCAGCCACCGACCGTCACCCACCCCCTCCCCGCCTCCGACGCTCCGGCGCCCGTGCACCCGCCGGGTACACCGCAGGTGATCGACCTGTCCCACTCCGCTCCGCAGCCCCCGGCCGGGGGCCATGTGGCCGGCGCACACTCCCCCTCGCAGGCGGCGCCGCAGCGAATCGACCTCTCGGGAGCGCACCACTCCGCCGCCCAGCCGACGCACGCCGCGAGCGCCACCACCACGTCCAGCACGGGCCACGCGGTCACCACCGCCGGCGCAGCGGCCGCCAAGGGCGGAGCAGCCCTCGTCGTCGCCTGCGTGGTCGGCGCCTCAGCCGTACTCGGTGTGGGCGCCATGGTCTACACCCAGAACCAGTCGAACCTGGCTAAGCCGGCCCAGCCCACCTACTCGCCGGCCCCGCCTCCGAGGGTCTACACCCCCGCCCCGCCGGTCTACACTCCCGCCCCGCCGGCCCCGTCTCCGAAGGTCTACACCCCCAAGCCGCCGGTCCCTGCCCCCGTCGTCACACCGGACCCCGTCGATCCCGTGTGCGCAACGGTGGTACCGGAATTGGGAAAAGAGACCCGGCAGCACAACGCCGACCTGACCGCCGTTCACAGCGCCTTCGACTCGTACAACAACGCCGTAGCCGCGTACAACTCTCGACGGACCTCCACCGTTCCCGACGACAGCACGGTGAAATCCCGTATCGACATCATCCTCAAAGACCTGCGCGCCAGCGAGTCCACGTTGCGGGGAGCCCTATCGCAAGCGCGGGACGGATCCGTGGTATCCGACCTCAAGGGCCTTCTGACCGCTAGCCAGCAGGAGGAGAACCAGTTCCGCGCGGCTCGGAACGATCTCACCACCGGCTACAACACGGCCAGCCAGGCTTCGACATACAACTCGGCCTGGCAGAGTCTGGCGATCCACTGCATCGCCTGGTAATCCGCCACAAGACCGACCAGGAAAGGCCGACCATGTCTACGGAATCCACCCCCGGCACCATCCACGCCGGAGACGTCTCCGGCACCTTCATCGTGGGCGACAACAACCACGTGACGAACACGAAGCATCACCCCGAGCAGCCGCAGCCCCAACCGCGCCAGCAGAACTCGGCCGAGGACCAGGCAGCCGTCTTCGCCGTGGAACACGGCACCATGCACGTCACCTACAACCACAACGCCGAAGCCGCGCCCGAGACGGAGGCCCGAGAAACGCGTCAGCCCTGATCGGCCAGCAACTCCAGGTCCTGGGCGTTCAGCGTCGCCGTCTTGAGCAGTTCCCTGATCAGGTTGACGCTGAGCGTCGAGCCGACCGGCTCGCCGACCTCGTCGCGCGTCAGTCCGCGCACGCCCCGCCGGCGCAGCCGTTCGCGCACGTCCTCGACCGTGTTGGCGACCGACTTGTGGGTCCAGGACTTGGTCGCGTGGGGCGAGGCGTTGACCAGCCGGGCGGTCTCCTCCCAGGCCGACGGGAGCGGGAAGGCGTCCTGGCCCTCCAGGTAGCGCCGGGCGAGCGCGGTGAGCACCAGCCGCTCCTGTAGGGAGAGCAGGTAGACCGTCTCGGGGGCCGCGGTATCGGCGCCGCTCGTGGAACGGGGGTGCAGGTCATCCCCGTCCACGACGCGGACCTCCACCAGGTGGAACCGCCGCTTGGACGAGTTGATCACCAGCGGGGTGTACCCGGGCCCGATGATCCGCTTGTGGCTGGTGAGCATCAGCACGCCGTCGGGCAATTCGATCGGCAGACTGCCGGTGTTGACCAGCCACCAGTCGCCATCGGTGCCGGCGCAGGTGAAGACGCCGTGCCGACGGCTGACGGTCGGGTCGTCGACACCGACCGGTACGTGCACGTCCTCGCGGTCGCGCCCGAACAGCAGGGTGTACCGGCGCGACGGCACGGCGTACCCGCCCTCCGGGCCGAGCACGAAGATCGTCCCCGGTGGCGCCGAGGGCACCCTGCCGGAAGGACTGCCCGGCGGCAGCATCTGAGGTGGGAAGTTTTCGTACGCCATCTCACATACCTCCGCTTCGGCTCGCGCCAGTGTATGAGCGCACCGAGAGGACCAGTCCTCCTGCGGGCACGCGGCGTGTCGAGCCTGCGGAACCGCCAACTCCGCTTGTCCGGAGTGGACTTGCTCGATAGCCTGCCCGCCGTGAGCGAGATCAGCCGGCGAGCTGCCGCGATCGACGGCATGGTCGCCGAACCACTCGGTCCGGGCGATCCGCAGGAGATCGGCCGTTTCAGCATCATCGGCCTGCTCGGCACCGGCGGCATGGGCGAGGTCTACCTCGGGGTCTCGGACAGGGGCTACGCCGCTGTCAAGCTCGTCCGGCCGCGGCTGGTCCCCAGCGAGCGCTTCGACCGAGAGGTCGGCATCCTCTACCGTGTGCCGCTCGGAGTCGGACCGCGGGTGCTGGCGAGCGACGCCACTCCGGAACGCCCGTGGTTCGCCACCGAGTACGTCCCCGGGCTCACGGTGGACGAGGCGGTCCGGCTGCACGGCCCGCTGCCCGCCGAGGCGCTGTGGCTGCTGCTGGCCGAGACAGCCGCTCAACTGCGGGCCGTACACGCGTCCGAGATCGCGCACCGCGACATCAAGCCCGCCAACGTCATGCTGGTACGCGACGGCGTGAAGCTGATCGACTTCGGCATCGCGCGCGCCGCGGACCAGGCGAGGCTCACCGGGATCGGTGGCAGCTACGGAACACAGGGCTTCTCGGCACCGGAGCAGCAGGCCGGGGACGAGGACGTGGCAGCGCCCGCGGACGTCTACTCGCTCGCGGCGCTCCTGCTCTACGCCGCCTCGGGTCGCACACCCGGCGCCGCCTGCGACGTGGAGCCGCTGCGCGCCGTGGACGCCGACCTCGCCGCCCTCCTCGGGCCCTGTCTCGCCACCGACCCCGGAGCGCGCCCCACCGCCGACGAGATCGTCCTGGCGGCGCGCACGCACCGGCTCGCTCCTCCCCCGTCCTGGCCGCCTGAGGTCATGTCACGCATCGACGCTCGACGTGCCTTCGCCGAAACGCCGGTCGGCAAGCTGGAGACCGTCCCGCCACCGGATACGAGCACGGACCCGAAGCCTGACGTCGGGCCCGCACCCCTGGCATCACCTCGCCGCCCGCGCAAGCACCTGTTCCTGTTGCCGATCGCCGCGGCGACCGCCCTCGGCGCGGTCGCGGTGTTCGCCCTCAGCCCGTCCACCTCCCCGCAGCACCACAACGCGCAGGAGTCCAGCGGCGTGCCGGTCGCCGTCGAGCCCTTGGCCGGGGCGACGCCCGGGCCCTCCGCGAGCCCGAGCACCTCGATCTCCGCCACCGCCGAACCCTCTCCCCCGCCTTCAACCGCCCCGGCCGGCACCACGCGGACACCCTCCCCGAACCTGCGGCCCTCGACCTTCGCCACCGCCAAACCCGCTACCCAGCCCCCGACCACCCCACCTGGCACGGCCACCCCACCGAGCACGGCCCCCGCCGCACCCTCAGCGGCTGCCCCCAGCCCCACCTCGTCACCGATCAGCGGCATCAACGGCAGCGACGACCCGGCACAGGTCAAGGGCTCCGAGGCGGACACCAGTTGGCTCGGCCCCGACGCCGCCTGTTCCGCCTGGCTGGACGACAACGGCTCCGGCTCGCTCGCGGGCGTGCTCAACACCTCCCTGAACCAAACCTGCGTCGCCGAGCTCGCCCGCAGCGACGGCATCACGTACACCTTCCGCGCCTCCTGGGGCGCCGCGAAGACGAGCTTCGTCCCAGACATCGGCTACACGATGTGGATCTGCGTCTGGAACGCGAACAACCGGTCCGGCGAGCAGTGCTCCGCTCGCTTCGGCATGAACGGCACCACCCCGGTCCGCCGGTGAAACGAGGCTGCCGGAACGACTGCGGCCCGGGGCGGGATCATGCTCCTGACCTGGGCCGCAGTACGCGTTTCAGCTGTTCACGGGGTGGGCGCGGACGCTTTCGAACCGCCGACATCTGCTTCGTAAGTTCTCGCTGGCATCCGCAGATGCCGTCGGGGTCACCCCGACGACCGGCATACGGCCGAACGACGCACCAACGGTGATCCCACTGTCCGAAGAGGCTTCACCGGACGGTCGGAACTCCAGCTGTAGAGGCCACCACCCGTGCAGGGCCGTCAGCAGATCATCGTCGGTCGTATCGTCCCCGTCGGCCGACCTGAGCCTCGTGGTCCAGCGACCTGCCGGCTCGCCTGGAGACCGGTGGCGTCGGCGGTCACCGGCCGGGCGGGGGCGGCCACCTGATCAGGGGGCGCGCGCGGCACCGCGACCGACGGGAAGCCGTGGGCGGTCACTGGGCGCTCGCCGCGGGGCGGACGACGAGCTCGTTGACGTCGACCTGCCGGGACTGGGACACGGCGTAGGCGATGGCCTCCGCGACGGCGGAGGCGGGCAGTGCCACTGCGCGGTACGCCCTCATGGCCTCCCTGGCGGTGGGGTCGGAGATGCCTTCGGCGAGTTCGGACTCGGTCACGCCTGGAGAGACGAGGGTGACCCGGATGTCTCCGGTGGACTCCTGGCGCAGCCCTTCGGAGATCGCGCGGACGGCGAACTTGGTGGCGCAGTAGACGGCGGCGGTGGGAGAGACCTCGTACGCGCCGACGGACGCGATGTTCACGAAGTGCCCGCCGCCCTGGGCCCGCATCACGGGCAGTGCGGCGGCGATGCCGTGCAGGACTCCCCGCAGGTTCACGTCGATCATGCGGTCCCACTCGTCCGTTCTCAGGGCCTCCAGGGGCGAGAGCGGCATGACTCCGGCGTTGTTGACCAGGACGTCGACCCGGCCGTAGCGCTCACGGGCGGCGGACACGAAGGCCTGGACGTCGGCGGCGTCCGTGACGTCGAGACGCCGGAACGCCGCGGTGCCGCCTGCGGCGGTGAGCTCCGCGGTGAGCGCGTCGAGGCGGTCGGTGCGCCGTGCGCCGAGGAACAGGCGGTGGCCGTCGGCGGCGAGGCTGCGCGCGGTGGCCTCGCCGATCCCGCTGCTTGCTCCGGTGACCAGTACGACCTTGGGTGTCTGCGTCATGCCTGCTTCTCCTCCCGGTGGAGCACGAGGTGTTCGTGGTGGAGGACTCCGTCACGGATGTCACCCGTGGCGGTGAACCCGGTGTCGTCGACGTAGTCGATGTGATGGCCGGTGACCGTGTAGCGGCCCGTGTAGGCGCTGCGGCGGTGGCCGCGGGCCTCGTCGTATCGACCGTCCGCCCGTAGTTCCTGACGGATGTGGCCGTCTGCCGTCACCCACAAGCCGACCACGTCGGCTCGGCCCTCCTCGGTGCTGCCCGTCAAGGACGGACTCCCTTCGTCGATGGATGCGGATCCGTTCCGCCCGACCGAGTCTGGGCGGGGCGCGGGTGACCGGCCAGGACGTGCCTTGCCTGGGTGCGGTGCACCCAGGCAAGGCACCGCCGGCGCGGCCTAGGGTGAGGGCGTGACCGACAACCACCTGGGAGAGTTCCTGCGCGCACGCCGTGCGGCCCTGCTGCCGCAGGACGCCGGCGTGGCGAGCCACGGGGTACGCAGGGTCGCCGGACTGCGCCGGGAGGAGGTCGCCGTCCTGGCCGGGGTGAACGCGGACTACTACACCCGCCTGGAACAGGGGCGAGAACGCCACCCATCGGCCCAGGTCCTCGACGCGCTCGGCCGCGCCCTGCGGCTTGACTCGGATGGGCACGCGCACCTGCACCAGCTGGCGGGGACGGTGCCGAGCAGCCGGTTCGCCCACACCACGGACCGGGTCGGCCCCGCCCTGCGCCAGTTGCTGGACGGCTACCCGGCCGCCCCGGCGTTCGTCATCAACCGGACTTTGGACGTCCTGGCGGCCAATGCCCTGGCCGAGGCCCTGCACTCACCCTTCGAGCGGATGGACAACCTCGCCCGGATGGCCTTCCTCGACCCGGCGGGCCGGCAGTTCCACGAACGGTGGGGCCACACGGCCCAGGCCGTCGTGGGCCACCTGCGGCAGGCGGCCGGGCTCGACCCGGACAGCCCCCGGCTGCGGGACCTCGTCCGCACCCTCACCGGTCACAGCACGGACTTCACCCGTCTGTGGAACGCCCACGCGGTGCGCGGCAAGACCCAGGAGGCCAAGCACCTCCTCCACCCGGACGTCGGCCCACTGATCCTCACCTACCAGGCCTTCGACGTGCGCGATGCTCCCGGCCAGCAGCTGATCGTCTACCAGGCGGAGCCCGGCAGTTCCAGCGCGCAGGCCCTCAGCCTGCTTGGGTCCCTGCGCGCCACCTTGAACCGGGGCGCCGGGTAAACGGTGAGGACGGTCAGCTGCGTTGAGCGCGCAGTGATCAACTCGCCTGATGTCCACGGCGCCACACTTCACTCTCCGTGACTCCGCGACTGGCTGTACGGGACCGGACACCCGCCCAAAAGGAAACCACCAGCCGCCGTCAGTCCCGAAGCCCACTCCCACAGAAAACTCGCCGTGTGCACCGGCTTCTCTCACCGCGGCCAAGCAGCACACGACTCCGTAACTCGAATGGTCGCCACCAGACTGGGTCAACTAGCGAGCATCACAGAGGATTTGGCCCTACGGTGCGGTGCCAGGGGGCCATCGAGCGAAAGGCTGTCACTGGCATGGCCGGGAAATTCGAGCTGTACAAGGACTTCTGAATCGCGGCTGTTGGGCCGACTGGGGGAAGTGCCGGTTCACGGCCTCTGAGCTGGCAAAATGCTTCTCGTGATCTCTCGTCGACTCTCACCCGTCCTCGTCGTGTTGTGCACCAAATGTGCACCCGGGGAGGGACGGAGCTGACAGCATGCCAGGAGTTGCCATGGCATCGGGCACCATTGCACTCACTACAGAGAGCGACGGCGCCCTGGTACGCTTGGCGCTGATCCCATCAACGAAGCCGCGCGCATCGCTGACGCAGTCCTGCCTTGCCCCCGACCTATCACGAGTAGCCCCGGCTTGATTTTGAAGCCGTGCCGGCCAAGCAGATCGCCGGCACGTCCTCATGGCCATGGAGCGGTTGGTGTCCCGTCCGGGCCCAGGCCGTAGGGCCATCTCTCCTTGAAAAAGCCAGGAACCAGGCCAGACCACGGCGCAGGGATTGCAGCCTCTGTCCTATTTCCCTCAGACACAAGACTTTCGAACGTGTACATGTGACGTGACCCGGGATCCCAATAGTCGCTGGCGGTGATGCCCACATCGGAAGCCTCCCGGTAGAGCGCTTCGGCGCCCTTCCGATCACCGGACACTTCCCGCCCCCACGCCAGCATTATCAGGAGACGAGCTCTGCCAACCTGTCGGCATAGGGCTTCGGCGCCTTCCCGATCTCCGGCCCTGTCTCTCAGCACAGCCAGACATACCAAAGCGGCCTCGTCGCCTGCATCAGCAGCCTGCCGAAACAGTGCCTCGGCATCCATGCGTTCTCCAGCCCGTTCCCTCAACCGTGCCAAGTCGGAGAGGGCGTGGAAGTCGCCTTCGTCAGCGCCCTGCCGATACAGAGCCTCGGCGCCCTCACGATCCCCGGCTTCCTCCCGCAACCGCGCCAAGCGCAAATACGCGAACACGTGCCCGTTGTCTATGGCCTCCCTATACACAGCCTCGGCGCCCTCACGATCCCCGGCTTCCTCCCGCAACCGCGCCAGACCTGCAAAGGCGTTCAGATCGCCCTCGTCAGCGCCTTTCCGGTACATGGTCTCGGCACCCTGCCAATCCCCATCCCATTCCCGCAGCCGTGCCATGTTGGTCGGGTCGAAGTAGAAGCCAGCCTCGGCGGCAATACGGATGATGTCGTCGGCAGTCTGCCGATCCACTGCGTCCTGCCACGGCGGCGCCTTCTGCAGGATGGCCTCGGCCGTATCCGGATCGACGGTGTGAGACGTCAGATGGTGAGCCCACTGCAGGCGATGCCTGATTTTGGCAGCAACGGCAAGCTTTCCGCGGACGTCGAGCTGGGTGAGGTGGGTGTGCGCTGCATGCCAGAACGAGGCGGGGGGGCACAGCATGTAGCGGTCGGTGCGGCCGTACTGTTCGAGGAAGTCGGCAAGACGGAAGACCGGTTCCACCTCTGGGGCAGACTTCCCAACAGGTTCCGTCGTGACTGGCGGGCGGCGCTGGGCACGAGGGGTAGTGCGGCGCAGCGGAGCGTGTTTGCCGTGAACTTCGATGGCGAGATCGGTGTACGCGGCTTCGACGGCCTCGATCCAGTCCTCGGTGAGTCGATCCCATTCGTCGTCGGTGAGGTAGTCGGTGGCGGCCTCGGTCAGGAATGCCTGTGGCAGGTGGAGGCCGACGCCGAGGCGCCGGGCGTCCATCGCCGCTTCCAGCAGGGCCCGGGCTGCTGGGGTGGCATGTTCGTAGCGGCGAAGAAGTTCGGGGGCGCCAGCGAGGTCCTGGGCAACGCGTCCGTGGGCGCGGGCACGGGTCAGGGCATCGAAGAGCAGTTGGTCTCCGGCCCGGGCGAGGTCGTCGGTTTTCCGCAGCGCCTCGCTGTCGAAGGCTTCTGGCACGGTGTAGGTGCGTCCGGCGAGGAGTTCGCGGGTTCGGCTGTGCGGATCAGCCGCGCCCGGGAAGGGCAGTTTCGTGTACTGATCACAGTAGTTGGGCCAGAGGGTGCCCAGGACGAGGACCGGAGCGCGGTTGGGGTCGGTAAGGAGGCTGTGGAGGGCGGCGGTGATCCGCTCGCCGCGCTGGGGATCGCCGAGGTAGTGCTGGGCCTCGTTGAGCCACACCACCGTGCGGGGCTGGACGCGCTCGAGGTCGGCGACAGCGGCTTCGGCTCGGATCGGATCGTTGGGGTGCCATAGCCGCCACCCGTTCTCTCCGAGTGGCTGGACCGCCTCCCAGCAGGCGCGGGTCTTGCCGGTGGACGACCATCCGACCAGCACCACGATCCGGCTTCGGCCCTGCTCGGTGTCGCGAACCGCCTCGGTCAGGACCTTGTCGTGCTCACGCCCGACATAGCCGGGCAGCACCTGACGCACCCGGGCACTGGAGCCGCCCAAGACCGTGACCGTTCCCGCAGGGTGAACCTCCAGGTCGTGCGGGTCCCACTCGGCGATCGGCCTGCCCAGGCCCTCCTCCACACCGTGCGCCAGTTCGGCCTCACCTGCTGCTACCCGTCGAAGCCCCAGCAGCTCGTCTGCCGACAGGCACAGCGCACGGGCGAGTGCCGCAACGGTGGCAGCTGACGGGACAGGGCCGGTGAGTTGGAAGGCCGTATGAACGGTGGTGCGGCTCAGCTTGACGCGATTAGCGAGCTGAGTCTTCGTCAGTCGCCGACGGGCAAGGCCGCCCTCCAGCCGATCACACAGTTCAGCCCGCGCCACCACCTGCTCATCGATCCCGCCCACACGGCCCCCTCCCCGGTGTTCAACAGTGTTCATCATCGTCCAGCCGGACCACGGTGAACAACGCTTCCGCGATCGTCGATCACGTCAACACCTCCCCCTCTCAAGGAGATCGTCGTGAACCGGATCGCTATCGTGCTGCTCTCCCTCGTCCTGGTCATGGCGCTCGCCCTCCTGGCTGCTGCAGCGGCAGGCGTGCTGGCCCGCATCGACGGAGCCACTTATCCGGCGGCGCTGATGCGTGGTGCCACCACCTTCGCTGCTGTCCTCACCCTGGCCGCCGCCATCGCCGGCGCCCTGTCCCCATTCCTCCTCAACTGAAGGCGCACACGAACCGCGCGCCCGCCCGGCAACCAGCGCCGAGGTCCATGTGCACAACCAGCCGGTGGTCGGGCTACCGCTCGGTTCTAGCCGGATCCTTAACCTTTGGCTGCTGGCCTGGGTTTCTTCTTCGTAGACGACGTCGCGATGCCTGCTTTACCGACCGTGTGGACGTCATGGCGAGGGATCGGTTGGGAGTTCTTGCGGCCGGGCGGTCGTCCTCGGCCCGGCCGGGAGGGCTTCGGCACACCTACGGGACAGGCGGCCATCTGGGTACGCCCCCGGCCTCAACCCCACCGAGGGATCTGGTCGCTGCTACGACGGGGTTCCTGGCCAACGTTGCGTTCGCGACCCTGACCACCTGGTGCGAACGGCCGAACGAGGGCTACGGAAGATCCAGTACCGCCCCCACCTCATCAACGGTTCCCTAGCCGGGACTGGGCTGGCCATCACCCCAACCTGACTACCGACATCGCGAGTTCAACCTGAGTAGCCGGCCACCTGGCGATCCCTGTCAGCTGCTCAGAACCCTTACCAACGACTCTCCGTGCTCGGCCCAGCGAAGGAGTCGGTAACGGTCAACCAACCGCACTCGCGCCCGCTCCGCAGTAGCGGCAGCCCCTCGCGTGAAGCCCCCGTTCGTGACCACCAGCGCGACCTCGGCGTTGTGAATCTGGAAGGCCGCTCCCGCTACCTCGCGCACGATTTCCGGACCGACATTGCGACGGTGGGCAGTGTGCTTTGCCTGCACCACAAACAGCTGCTTCATGGGGCCGGTGGCGATGCCATCAGCACCGTCATCACCAGAGCGACCGACGGCCTGGTGCACGGTGAAGCCGTCGCGCTCCAACAGCGCGGACACAAGCCGTTCAAAGGCAGTAGGGGTGAGGCTATCGACTACAGCAGCGGTGACACTACCGCCAGGTTCAAAAAGTACAGCGGGTTGCTTTTCAAGCAGCGTGCTCATACGTGTTGCCGCCTGCATGATCTCTGATTCCATCATTGTCAACGTGTCACGATGTTCAACCAAGGGGACAAACTTGGGCCTCTTCGTTTGCCGACTTCGCTCCCGGCACCGCTCAGCTCGGGAGTCCCAATACCTACGCTCAAGCTCACCCAGACGGCGGCGAGTCTCAAAGAGCTGCTGGTCCTCGTAATTCAGCCAGTAGTGGACCTCGCCTCGCCGCTCACGCAAATAGTCCTCACAGGCAACCATCACGGGCGTCGCTTCCTCGGCGACAAAGCCCATGTGCCCTTGCACCTGGGTCGAAATGTTCAAGAGGGTCTCAGTCAAAGCCACGGTGCCGATGAGCTTCGCTGAGTACTCCCCTTGCGGGGGCATCCATCCGACCCCCTTGCTGATGCGCCGGAGAGACGTGATCACCAACGGGAGTAGCTCGCCACGATTGCCAAGGGCCTCCGTCTCGCCGAGATGTCTGTCATAGACACCACAGCCACCCAAGTCCATCAGCTCGTCGAACAGTCCAGCTGTCAGATCTTCCACAGCCCAAGGCTATCGGTCAGCACTGACAGTCACTCAGGGGTCCTGGCTCAAGCACGAGTTGGCCACTTCAGGTTGAACTTGCGATGTCGGTGGCCAGGCTGGGACGATGGTCAGCCTGGCAGCACAAGGGGAGGTGACGTCTGTCAGGTGAGTGGCACTTCGCTCGACGGATTGTGGCATTGCTGGTCATTGAGTGACCTTCGGGCAACGCCTGGTGATCAACGGCGCCTCGGCGACCCACTGGCGGGTGTCGGAGGTCAGCATCACGTCCGTCGCCATGTTGGACAGCGTGGCGGCTGTGATCGGGTCGAGAACAAGGCGCAGCGCGTGTAGCAAGTTACTCTTGCCTACCCCGTTCTCCCCCAGGATGACCGCCGGCGTGGGGAAAGGATCGATGGTGGTGTCGCGGAAGTTCCGGAAGTTCTGAATGCGGATCTTGGACAGGCGCATCTGCTCTCCAGCTGCACTCGCTGGAACCGCACGCGGCAACAAGCCGAATTCGTGCAGTAGTTAAAGCTGAGCTTAGCCCCCCGGGCATGCCAGAAGCCCGCCAGTCGAAGCCGCTGCACCTGTGGGGGCCTGCCGTCGAGCCCGAGACTGAATTGAGCGACGCAGCCATCAACGTGAGCGGCGGGGCACTTCGAGCCCGAAAGTGATCGCGTTGGCTGCTGCCATCATCGATCACTTGGTGACGAACTCACAGGTCAGAACGTTGCGCTGTGATCCACGATCTCACCCACACCGGCATGTGCCGCGCCGTCCGCTCATGCATCGCTGACGCACTCCGTTAGTCGTAGCTCGCTGCGACGGCACGCCGATCGCACGGCTCGGATAGGTAGTTTACTGGAGGTCGATTGTCTGTAGCGCGGACGGCAGGTTCGCGCGGTAGGGAAGCAAGCCCAGGCGCCGCTGCCTGACCGTTGCCGCGATGGAGACGTGGGCCCGCACGGCCGCTCCGGTTGGGGCCTTGACCACGACGGTCAACGTCTCGTCACCGATCAAGGGGACCGCATTTGTCGCCTTGAACCGCCATTCGGGATCGCTGTCGCGCTCACCCATACCCACGAGGAACAGCTGTTCGTGCTGCTGACTGGGGCTGACCTCCAGGGTGGACTCGATGATGGCGAGTTTGGCTGTTAGCGCGATCCGGCCGCCCACTCCACCGCCGGGAGCGAGGCGCTTCTTCGGGGCAATGGACCAGGCGATCGGCTGTCGGTCCGCAGGCTCGTCGGGAGCCTCCAAGCGGATGCCGAGGCCGGCGTCGACGAACGGGTCGTCGTTGTCGGACGGCCGGAAGGCGCAGACCAGGCTGAGGAGCAGGTAGTCGCTGTGGGCGGACTCCGACTCCAGGAAGTCAAGCCACTCCTCGTCCCCCTGGGCCGCCTGCTCGGCCGTGAGCCGACGCACCGCAGCCACCCCCAGGGACACTCGCCCCCGCAACGGGGCTGACGTAGTCGGGGTGTTGAGTCGCGGCACCTGAGAGAGCTCGACATCCCACAAGACTGGTGCGTCGATGCTGACGTGGTTCACTGCGCTACTCCTTGAGGTGTGTCCGGCGTGCGCCAGTCGCCGATGAAACAGAACGAACCCCAGTCCCGGTATGCGGGGTACTTGGTGCGTGTGTGGCACTGGGCAGAGCGGAATGCGGACCGACGATCACCATCTCCACAGAGCTGTCGGTATAGCTCAGCGAAGAAGTCGGTGGCCACGTCCGGATGGACCGGCCACAAGCATCCGATGACGGCCGAGGCGCCCGCGGCCAGGAAGGCTGCCGGCAGGCCGCGCAGGTTGTCGTTCATGTCGTAGCGGCCCAGGGCCGACTCGCACGAGCTCATGGTGACGAGTTCGACGCCACGCAGGTCGGTTCTCAGAACGTCGTGCGCGAAAACCCGGCCGTCGTTGTCGGGATCGGGTGACAGGAAGAGGCACTGGTACCAGGAGGCCCACTCATTGTGCGCGCCATGCGCAGCCACATGCACGTAGCGCGAGGTGCCGAGCTCGTTCAGGAAGCGGCTGGGCGTGGCGGCGGCTCCGAGCACGGCTCGGCCACCCATCGACGCCGCCACCGAAGACGCATGGTGCTCCAACGCCGTCTCGGCGCCCAAGCCGTGCCGCACGCCGCCGGTCGCCGACCCGAACGCCACAAGCTCATGGCGTGCAGCGGGCGGCGTCAGCTCCGCGGTGGTGGCGGTACGGAGCAAGGCGAGGCTCGAGAGCTGTGTCACGGTCCATTCGTCCGCTACCAGCCCGTCTGCGGCGGGAAGCAGCGGAAAAGGGACGAAGTGGAGTGGCCCGTTCGGCCAGATGCATAGATGCCGCTTGCCTTGGGCCTGCCAATGTCCCATCAGCTCTGTGAAACCGGCCAGGCATTGTGCGCCGGCGTACTCCAGGGCGGTGCCCGCCTCACGGCTCACCACGCGGTGCAGCGGATCGGCCGTAACGGCCTGTCTCAGCACGGAAACAGGGCCGGCCACCGGGTGGATCAGCATCGTATGGAGACCGCGGGTGAGGCGGAGCAGGTCGCCGCCGACGTCGTTGAACGCGACGGTCCGCAGGCGCACCTCCTCGCGCGTCACCGCCAGACCCACCGTCCCGGTTCGGATGTCCGTCGCGTTCGGTCCCGGGAACTGCCCGAGGAACAACGACAGCAGCACCGTGTCCTCCGGGAGCAGCGCCTGGACTTCGTCCAGGCTCAGGAGGGAGTTTCGCGAGAGGTTCCGGGCCTGGTGGAGTTCTATGCTGATCCGGCGGTCGACGGCCCGCTGCAGGTTGCGTTGCCGCGCGTCAGGGCCGCTCTCGGGTTCGGCCTCGCCGGTACCGACGTAACAGAGGATGGCGTCATCCGGGCTCAGCGGCCGCTCCGCAGGCGGTGGTTGGGCGGCGTCGAGGCTCGCCCGGTCGATCGCGGCAGCGAGCGCAGGTGACGGGGTGAACGGACCGGAGCGTTCGGCTGCGATCGCGAAATGCATGCCCTTGGCCACCTGGTGCAGAAGAAGAACGGTGGCCGCATCGACGCGGGCGTGCGAAGAGAGGACGTGGCCGAGGGAGAGGTACAGCTCTCGGAGCTTCCAGGCGATTCCCTCGTCCGTGCTCGTTCGGAGCGAAGTCATGCTGCTGAGCAGTGCGCTGGCAGCACTGCTCGCCACCGGATGGTCACAGCGCCGGACACAGGCCAAACCGGCTTCGAAGGCGTCGAGCGCCAGATCCTCCTGGTCGCACATCATGTACTGTGCGCCGGCCACGGCGAAGCACTCGGCTGCCGCCACCCAGTTCGCCGCGCGATCGGCGCGCACGGCCAGGTCGTAGGACAAGCGGCCGTACAGGTTCGCCACCATCTCAACGTGCTGGTCCACCCAGTCCGGAGCCGATCGAGCGGCCTCCAGGATCAGGGTTCGGCCCAGGGCCTGCTCGTCGCCCTCGCCGGAGTGCGCGGCAAGGTGGACGAGCGCCGCGGCCCGCTCCGCCGGCCCCCGGGTCCGGTCTGCTGTGAGCTCCTCCGCTATGGCCCGGATCCCGCCCGGCATCGGGCAGTCGAGCGTGTCCTCGTGGAGCAGGTGCACCTCGCTGGTCCAGCGCGCCCGCCGCTGGTCGGGCTTCCGGAGCCTGAGGCCCGCCCCGTCAGCAGCCTCGATGAGTGCGGCCTCCAGATCCCGGTGCCCCGTCTCTGCCGCGAGGACCAATGCCTCGGTAAACAGGCTAGCCGCCTCGTGCTCGCCCTGGCGCTCCCGGACTTCGTCCAGCGGGACCGGGAGCAGGCCGTCCAGCTCGCGGGGCAAGACCAGCTCACCGAGCAGGGCGAGAATCCGCAACAGGTACAGGTAGCCGAGCGGATCGCGGAACGGGTCCAGGGTCCCGACTGCCTCCCTGACCGCCGCCCTCACCTCCTGGTCGTACGAGGTCCCGGTTAAGCCGGCGAGCATGGAGAGAGCCTCGACCAGGGCCTTGAGCGTTCGGCCACGCCGGTGGCCGGTGGCTAGCGCCGCCGCCTCCCCGAGCCGGGCCACGGCCTCCTCGAGCGCATGCCGCGGGTCCGGCATGGTGACGCCCTCCCAGCGAGCGGTGTGGACACCCATGTGCCGGGCCTCGCGGTCACGCCGGAGCTGTTGGGCCGAGGCGAACGACAGGTCTGCCAGCCCCCCGGTGTACGGGGTCAGGCACAACAGGCCGTCCGCGAACAGGGTCTCGGCGAGTTCAGCGACATCCTGCACGGCGTCACGACCGCGTAGTTCGTCAATCTGCCGGCCGGCCACCTCGCGCGCGTGCTGGAACAGCGCCGCGTCCGGCTGCTCGGCCAGGGCCAGCCGAGCCGCCTCGACGTACGCGTCCGCCAGCAACCACCACGGGCCGTCCCGATCGGTCCCCCAACGCCGCTCAGCCGCTGCCAAGGTCAGGGCCAGCACGGCAACCGCTCGCCGGGGCATACCAAGCGTGACCAGGTCGACGGCCACCGCCGCCACGATCCGCACGGCGGCCTCCGACAGTTCGCTACCGAACTCGCCAACCCACCGCAGAGCCTCCTGCACGGTGACAACCCGTTGGTCCACCTCGTCGCCGAGGGCGATCAGACGACGTGCTTGCGCCGCCTCAGCCTCAGTCGCTGGCGGTGCTGGAGCCGACGCGTCCTGTGTGCCCCGGCCGGTGACGGCGTCGCCTGCGCGCCTCAGCCGGAGCGTGTGCTCCAGCAACAGCCCGGTCGCCTTGGCCAGGTTCACAAGATCCGGGCGCCGGCCGTGCTCCAGATCGAGGTCCGCTGCCCGACGCAGCCAGTCGACCGCCTCCCGCAACTGGGCGACCACATCGCTCCGCTCGGTGCCCGGGAGCTCGGCCCGACGGCCAAACCCCGTCCCCACGCCGATCATTGCCGACACCTGCTCGGTGGACCCCGGTGCCGCCAGCTCCAGGGCCCGACGATACGAATGCGCGGCATCGACCAGATCCGCCGGGATTCCGGTCAGTTCGAAGCGGCCGACCTGGGCACTGCCGAGGGTCAGCAGACGCGTGGCGGTCCGCGAAGCCGAGTGCTCCGACAACGCCGCCACAGCCCTCAACAGCTCGACGGCCCGGTCCGCGTCGGCCAGTCGCGACCGGTCGTCCCGAGCCAGCGCCGTCGCACGGTACTGATGGGCCAAGCCCATCAGGGTGTCGTGGTACGCACCGTCCCCACTCCGGGGAATGCGCTGAAGCAGCTCAAGAGCCTCATCCAGAGCAGCCCAGTCCTGTTGCTTCTCGAACTCCACCACCAGGTCGGCCACATGCTCAAGCGGATCGAACCACGGATCGTGTCCGGTCTCCTGTACCAGCCTGGGCCAGAGCTCACGCGGGACCCTCCTGTGGTCCGCAAGAAATAGCAGGCCGAAGAGATGGATCGCCGTCTCGTGCTCCCCCTGCGCGCGATCACCATCACCAAGCACAAGTGCTCGCGCCCAGTGGAACGCAGCCGCTGTGTACAGAGCCTCGGTGTCGACGTTGCGTGACGCCTGAACCTCCTCGGCGACGAGGGCCATGAGTCGTATGGCAGACTCGCGCCCCGCTTCGTCGAGTAGCGCTTCTGTCTCCGATCGGTAGGCGTGCTCGGCAACCCGAGCCTTCAAGTCCTCGACAAGCGCGTCCCGCATGGCTCCCCCGTAGTGACCAACCGCCATCGTGACACGATCCGACCCACATGGCGGCGAAATGCCACCACCGGCTCCCCATCGCCGAGGCCGGCTGGGGCAACCTACGGTTCGGCCGCGCAGTCTTCCAGCTCCTACGCAGCCAGCCCCGCGCTCGCGCGGGTTGCGGAGATCAACTCGCCTGATGGCCGCTACACCACCTTTCACTCTCCGTGACTAGCTGCTCCGGACTGGGCCCCGCCCAACAGGCAACCACCAGCCATCGCCACTCCCGAAGCTCATTCCCCCAGAACTCGCCATGTGCACCGGCTGACCTCACGGCCCCAACAGCGGCCAGGCAGTACCCGGCTCCGCGACTCGAATGGATGCCACCCGGCTGGGCCAACTGTCCTGCACTCCAAAGGGTTTGGCCCTACCTTTCGATCGAGGGGGTCACCTGAGCGAAAGGCTGTTTCGGCATGGCCGGGAAATTCGAGCTGTACAAGGACGAGAGCGGGATGCACCGCTTCCGGCTCAAGGCGAGCAACGGGACGGTCATCGTCACCGGGGACCCGCACGAGAGCAAGGACGAGTGCCTTAGGAGCATCGAGTCGCTCCGCAAGCTCGCGCCGTACGCGGAGCTCAAGGAGGCGGCCGGGTCGCACTGAGGCGGCGCGGTGCGGGAGCGGGTCGGCGATGCAAATCGCCGACCCGCGTTCGCTTCTACGACAGATCCCTTTGGCCGGGTGCACGCCGGGCGCGGACAGAACACCGACATGCGCGTCGTCATCGTCACCGAATCCTTTCCGCCCGAGGTCAACGGAGTCGCCCACAGCGTGCTGCGGACGGCCGAGCATCTGGTCCGCCGGGGCCACCAGCCACTCGTCGTCACCCCCGCACCCGCGCGGGGCGCCGCGTGCCCGCCGCACACCTTCGGCGGCTCCGAAGCGGTGGAGCTGCCGGTGGTGCGCATTCCGTCGGTGCCGCTGCCCGGGTACCCGCAGGTGCGGATCGCGCTGCCGAGCCGGCAGCTGGCGGCCGCCGTCGCCGGGCACCGGCCGGACATCGTGCACCTGGCCAGCCCGTTCGTGCTCGGCGCGCGCGGGGTGCAGGTCGCGGCCCGCCTCGGCGTCCCCGCCGTGGCCGTCTACCAGACCGACCTCGCCGGGTACGCGCACGCCTACCGGGCCGGGCGGGGCCTCGGGGAGGCAGCCGCCTGGCGGCGGATCCGGGCCGTGCACCGGGCCGCGGCCCGGACGCTGGCGCCGTCCACCCCCGCCGCCCAGGACCTCACCGCGCACGGAGTACCCAGGGTGCAGCTGTGGCCGCGCGGGGTGGACTCGGCGCGGTTCCACCCCCGGCACCGGGACGAGGCGCTGCACCGGGCGCTCGCCCCGGGCGGGGAGGTGCTGGTCGGGTACGTCGGGCGGCTGGCGCCCGAGAAGCGGGTCGACCTGCTGGCCGCCGCGTCGGCCCTGCCCGGGGTGCGGGTGGTGGTGATCGGGGACGGGCCGTCCGGGCCCGGGCTGCGGGCCTCGATGCCCGGCGCGGTGTTCCTCGGCCGCCGGACCGGCGAGGAACTGGCCCGCTGTTTCGCGACCCTGGACGTGTTCGTGCACACCGGCCCGCTGGAGACCTTCTGCCAGACCATCCAGGAGGCGATGGCGAGCGGCGTGCCGGTGATCGGCCCGGCCGCCGGCGGCCCGCTGGACCTGGTCGCGCACCACCGGACGGGCCTGCTGGTGCCGCCCCGGGACGGCGCCGCGGTGGCCCGGGCGGTGGCGGAACTGGCCGCCGACCCCGGGCGGCGGGCCGCGTACGGGCGCGCCGGACGGGCCGAGGTGACCGCGCGGACCTGGGAGGCGGTCGGCGACCTGCTGCTGCGGCACTACTCGGAGGTCCTCGCCGAGCACCGCGGCACACCGGTGGCTCCCCCTTCCGCTCCCCCGGCGGTCGTCGAGCCGGTCGCCGTCGTGGAGGAGCTGCCGGCATGACGGACACCGCCGACCGCGAACCGCTGACCATCGTGCGGCTCGCGAACTTCGTCACCCCGGTCTCCGGGGGCCTGCGCACCGCGCTGCGCCACCTCGGTGCCGGCTATCTGGCCGCCGGGCACCGGCCGGTGCTGATCGTGCCCGGGGAGCGGCGCAGCGAGGAGGAGGGCGAGCAGGGCCTGGTGGTCACCCTGCCCGGGCCGGTGCTGCCGGCCAGCGGCGGCTACCGGGTGCTCACCGACCGGCGGGCGGTGGCCGCCGAACTGACCCGGCTGAAACCCGACCGGCTGGAGGTGTCCGACCGCACCACGCTGCGCTGGACCGGCAGTTGGGCCCGGCGGCACGGCGTCCGCTCGGTGATGGTGTCGCACGAGAGCGCCGTCGGGGTGCTGCGCACCTGGGGGCTGCCCCGCCCGCTCGCCGACGCGGCCGCCGACCGGCTCAACGCGGCGACGGCCCGTACGTACGACGCGGTGCTCTGCACCACCGACTGGGCGGCGGCGGAGTTCCGGCGGATCGGCGCGCCCAACCTGGCCCGGGCCCCGCTCGGCGTGGACCTGGACGCGATGCGCCCGCTGCCGCCGGCCGCGCGGGCCCGGGAGCGGGCGCGGTACTGCGGGCCGGACGACGTGCTGCTGGTGCTCTGCTCCCGGCTCTCGGCCGAGAAGCGGCCCGAGCGGGCGGTCGAGGCGCTGGCCGCACTGCGGGCCCGGGGGCTGCCGGCCGTCCTGGTGGTGGCCGGGACCGGACCGCTGCGGGACCGGCTGGCGGCCCGGGCGGAGCGGCTGCGGCTGCCGGTGCGCCTCCTCGGGCACCTGGGCCGGCGGGAGGAACTGGCCCGGCTGCTGGGCTGCGCGGACGTGGTGCTCGCGCCCGGGCCGGTGGAGACCTTCGGGCTCGCCGCGCTGGAGGCGCTGGCCTGCGGGACACCGGTGGCGGTCAGCCGCTCCTCCGCGCTGCCCGGGCTGATCGGCCTGGCCGGGGTGGCCGCCGCCGACACCGGCGCCGGATTCGCCGCGGCGGTACGGGAGTTGCTGGCGCGCCCGGAGCAGGCGCGGCGGGCCGGCGCCCGGGCCCGGGCCGAGCGGTACGGCTGGCCGGCCGCGGTGGCCGCGTTCCTCGCGGCCCACGGCGTGCGGAACCCCGGCGCGGTGGAGGAGGGTTGGGATGAGCGTGCTCGGCACCGGGCGTGACCGGTCCGCGGACGGCCGGCCGGTCACCGGCGGGCCGGTGCGGTTCGTCGCGCTCGGGGACTCGCTGACCGAAGGGGTCGGGGACCCGGTCGGTGAGGGATGGCGCGGCTGGGCCGCCGTCCTGGCCCGGTCGCTGGCACCCGAGGGCGGCGTCGAGTTCACCAACCTGGCGTGCAGCGGCGCCCTGACCACCGACCTGACGAATCGTCAACTCCCTTCCGCGTTGGCGCTACGGCCACGGTTCGCGGCCGTGGTGGTCGGCGGCAACGACACCCTGCGGGCGGGCTTCGACATCCGGCGCACCACCCTGGATCTGGACGCCACCCTGGGCGAACTCTCCAGCCACGGCGCCGTCCTGCTGACCGCCTGCCTACCCGATCCGGGCACCCTGCTCCGCCTGCCCGCGCCGCTGGCCCGACCGCTGGCGCGGCGGATGCAGGCCGTCAACACCGTCGTGCACGCCCTCGCCGCCCGGCACCGGGCGGTGCACCTGCACATCGCCGAGCTGCCCTGGTGCGCGCAGCGTCGGCTGCTCAGTGTCGACCGGCTGCACCCCAGCGCCGAGGGCCACCACCTGATCGCCCGCGGGTTCCACGAGCTGCTCGCCGCCGCCGGCCACCCCCTCGGCCCGCCGCCCGTCGACACCCCCGCCGAGGCCCCACCCGGCCGGGCCGCCGACCTGTGGTGGATGGCCACCCAGGGCACCCGCTGGGTGGCCGCCCGCAGCACCGACCTGCTGCCCGGACTGCTCGCCCTGGCGGCGGCCGAAGGCATCGCCCGGCTGCGCGGGTCCAACGGGCGGCACGACGAGCAGATGGCCCGCGCGGCGGCGCAGGCCCTCGCGTCACTGGGGTGAGGCGGCGAGGGCTCGGCTAGGACGGCTCGTGGGGGGAACCATGAAAGGGGTCCGCCGAGTCGTCGGGGGGACACGGCCTTCGAACCGGGCCTGACGGAGGGAGCAGCGGTGGACGCGTCATCCGGGAGCGGGCGGGAGTTGCTGGCGGCGGCGGGGGTGCTGTTCCCGGACGGGCGGGGGCGGGTGCTGGTGGTGCGGTTGCCGTACGACCGGAAGCATCCGGTGGCGATCCCGGGCGGCGGGTGGGAGCCGCAGGACCGGTCCCCACGGGAGACCGCGCTGCGCGAGGTGGTGGAGGAACTCGGGTTCACGCCCCGGCTGGGGCCGCTGGCCTGCGTCGACTGGACGCTCGACCACTTCCGGCCGCCGATCGCCGCGTACCTGTACTGGGCGCAGCCACTCACCGCCGAACAGGCCGCGGCGATCCGGCCGGACGCGGCGGAGGTCGGCGGCTGGGCCTGGCTGACCCCGGACCAGGCGGGCCACGCGCTGCCGCCCCTGCTGTCCCGCCGGGTCACGGCCTGCCTGCGGGCGCCGCGGTCGGCCGGTCCGCTGGAGCTGGAGGACAGCAGGCCCGTGGGGCACACCCTCGACCACCTGCCGGCGGACGAACCGCCGCCCGCGTACACCGGGCTGGCCGGGGTCACCGCCCTGGGCCCCGCCCCCGGCGGGCCGGCGGCGGGGCCCGGGTACGAGCCGCCGATGGACCGGGCCACCTACATCGCCACCCGCCCGCGGATCCGGGCCAAAGCCCGGGCCCTGTTCACCGACGACGCCGGGCGGGTCCTGCTGGTCCGGCTGCGGCCGTGGGACGGGCCGCGCGGCCGGGTGCCGTACTGGACGCTGCCGGGCGGCGGGATCGAGGCGGACCGGGAACTGCCCCGGGCGGCCGTCCGGCGCGAGATCCGCGAGGAACTCGGCTGGGAGGTCGAACCGGGGCGGCTGCTGGCGCTGGACTGGCAGCCCGGGTCGGCCGCCGACCCGGAGGCCGACCCGGCGACCGGGCGGGACACCGCCGTGCTGGTGTCCGTGTTCGACGGGGGCACGGTAACGGAGCGGATGCTCGGTTCGATCGCGCTGCCGGAGGAGGAGCTGGTGGAGTGGCGGCTCTGCGGCCCCGCCGAGGCACGGGCGCTGCTGACCGGCCCGTCCTGGGCCCGGACGGCCGCCGCGCTGGCCGCGCGGGAGCGGGCGGGCGGGCCGGCCGAGCTGGTGCGCGGACGCACCGCCGGGTAGCGGCGGGCGGGCCGGGCGAGCTCAGGAGGGTTCAGGAGGGTTCAGGAGGGCGAGTCGGGGGGGGGACCGGCCGGGTGGGTTGGTCGGACCGGCTGGTCGGACGGGGCTGTCGGGCAGGGCGGACAGGGCCGGGTCGGGTGGGTCACACTGGGGCCATGCAGAACGGGATCACGCAGCACGGGATCACGGAGGCGCTGGCCGGCCGGCGAGTGGCGTCGGTCAGCGGCGGCGACCGGCTGGACCTCACCCTCGACGGGCCGGTGACCGTCCGGGTGGCGCACGAGTTCCGCCTCGCCGCGCCCTCCTTCACCGCCCCGGCGGAGGTCGAGCACTACTTTCCGGCGCTGACCATCCGCCCGACCGGCACCCTGCTCGCGCTCGTCGGCCGGACCGTCGACACCGCCGAGATCACCCTCGCCGGCGGCCTGGAGCTGGCCTTCGCGGAGGGCGGCGCGCTGTCCGTCCCGCCGCACGCGCAGCTCGCGCCGTGGAGCGTGGAGACCGCGGAGGGGGCGATGTGCGCGGCGCTGCCGGGCGGCGAGGTCCGGTGGACGGCGCCCGGCGCGGCCTGAGCCGACGCCGGGCCGACGCGTCGTCCGGTCGGACTCTCCGGCCTGTCCGCCTGTCCAAGCTGTCCGGCCTGTCAGACCTCCAGGTCGGCCTCGATCCTGGTGAGCTGGTGGCGGGCCATCGCCAGGTTGGCCCGCGCCTTGTCCAGCGCCAGGTAGAGGAAGAGGCCCTTGCCGGTGCGGCCGGCGAGCGGCCGGATCAGGTGGTACTGGCTGCTGAGGGTGATCAGGATGTCCTCGATCCCGTCCTGTAGGCCGAGCATGTCCATGGTGCGCATCTTGGCGCGAACCACGTCCGTGTTCCCCGCCGCGGCCACGTTGAGGTCCAGCCCGCCGGGGCCGTCGAGGGTGGCGAGCGCCATGCCGCTGTTGTAGTCCACGAGTGCCGCGCCGATGGCGCCCTCGATGCTGGTCATGGCCTGCTTGAGCGCGCCGGCTGCGTCGGTCATCTGGGTAACTCCCTTTCGGTGGTGGTGTGCTGGGGTGGTAGGTGCGGTCGGGCCGGGGGCCTGACCGGTCAGGCCGGTCAGGCCGGGTCGCGGGGGTCCTTGGGCAGGAGGCTGTCGCTGAGCAGCCCGGCGATCCGCTGGGCCGAGCGGCGGGCCTCCAGGTGCAGCCGGCCGACATTGACGTCCGGGTGCGCCAGCAGCGCCAGCACGCAACTGCCCCCGGCCGCGTAGGTGGCGACGTAGCCGTGCTCGCCGCGCACCAGCGACTCGCGGAACTCGCCCTGGCCGGTGGTGTCGGCGAGCCGCTGGGCCAGCGACAGCGAGGCCGCCGTCATCGCGGCCAGGCCGGAGGGTTCCGCCCCGTGGGTGTCGTGCGCGACCAACAGGCCGTCCACGCTGGCCACCAGGCCACCCGCGAGGTGCGGGACGCGCTGCTTGACGGCGCGGAGCTCGGCGAGCAGTTCGGTCTCCAAGGCGATCAGTTGTCTCCTTCCGACACGCTGCTTGAGCGCCCGCCTCATGGCCGGGACGGCGGGGTCGCGGGTGGAGAGTGGTTCAAAGTCGGGCCTCCAGAAGGGTTCGGACCCGGGTCAGCAGCGCGATGTCCGGGTCGGGGACGGCCAGCGAGTGGGCCGTGGCCGTGGTGGGCGGGTGATCGGAGTGGGTGGGGGCCACGGGACCGGACGGCGTGGCGCCGGTGAGGGTGGCGCCGGGGACCCGGCGGTGCAGGCCTCCCGGCGGGCGGGCGGGGGCCGACGCCTCGGGGGCCGGCGCCTCGGCTTCCGCGACGGGCGTCGCGGGCCTCGGCGCCCCAGGTACCACAGGCGTCGCGGGTGCCACGGATGTCGCGGGTGCCACGGATGTCGCAGCGCTCGGTGCCACTGCCGGCGCGGCGTGCCGCGGGGCGGCGAGCAGCCCGGCGGCGGCCAGGCGACGGACGTCCGCCGTGACGCCGAAGCCGGACCGGCCGAGCAGGCGCGCGAGGTCCGCCGGGGTTCTTCGGCCGTCGGCGTGGTCCAGCAGTTCGCGCCGGCGACGGCCGGGCGGGCGGTTCGACGGCCGTGGGACCGGCACCACCGGGCGGACCGGAGCGGTGTCGAGCTGCGGCCAGGGCCAGATCCGTTCCAGCAGCCGGCCCCGGCGCTCGACCTCGCGGCGCAGCCGGCCGGGGTCGACCGTGGCCACCGGGCCCAGCCAGTGCCGGGCGTCGGGCTCGAACCGCCAGACGCCACCG
This sequence comes from Kitasatospora sp. NPDC088779, assembly GCF_040685395.1. NCBI lineage: Bacteria > Bacillati > Actinomycetota > Actinomycetes > Kitasatosporales > Streptomycetaceae > Kitasatospora > Kitasatospora sp. NPDC088779. The sequence continues at coordinate 154,908 of NZ_JBFBHW010000015.1, forward strand.
GTCCGGTCGGCGAGGACGAAGAACGCGGCGTCGAAGAGCGTGCCCAGGTGGCCGAGTTCGAGCTCGCCCCGGGTGAGCAGCCGCCGTTCGACCAGGGCCTCACCGACCCGGGCGCGCGGGCCGTGGAGCCGGAGCAGTTCCGCCCACTGCCCGGGGGTGATCCGGCCGCAGCCGGTGAGCAGTTCGGCCAGGCCGGGCGCGCGCGGGGAGTCGGCGTGGGCCACCTGGCCGTCGACGAGGTGCAGGCTGCCGAGCGGGCCGCGCAGGGCGCCGGTGGCGCGGCGGGCGGCGAGCAGGCCGAGGGCCTCGCCGGGGGTCTGCGGCGGTGCGGGCGGGCGGACGGCGGCGGGCGCGGCGGTCATCCGGGCCACCGGCCGGTGGAGCGCGGGCGGCGGGGGCGGCCCGTCCGGCGTGCTGGCCGAAACCCGATGGCCGCGGTGGGCGTCCCGTTCACCCCAGCACCAGTTCCTCGGCGAGCGCCTGGAGGCGGTAGCGGGCGGCGGCGAGGTTGCCCTGGGCACGGTCGAGCCAGAGGTGGAGGACGAGGCGGCTGTCGAAGACGGTGTCGATGAAGCAGATGAGGTGGTAGCTGCGGCCGGCGGTGACGATGACGTCCTGTAACGGCGACCGCCGGTCCTCCGCCCCGGTGAAGGTCTGGCTCTCAACGGCCGCCCGTACCAAGTCGGTTGTCTCGGCGGCCGCGGTCTCGTGGTCGCCGGTCGGGCACTCGCCGAGGCTGCCGAGCGCGAGTCCGCTGCTCCAGTCGACCAGGCTCGCGGAGCGTGCCCCGGAGATCGACATCGCTCCGGCGAGGCATTCGTCGATACCCGGCACACCGGCTCCTTCGAGGGGGTCTGGGCAGCCGGGCGCAGCACGGCACGGCCGGGCCGCCACCAGCAGTGGCGGGCTCGACACGGAAGGCTACTGCCGGATTCCATATGACGAACATTCCAATGGCATATTCACATCAGTAGCATCCACTTCCGGCCAAGGTATGACGAGGCGTCAGCCATCGCCGCCGGGCGAACCCGCTGGCCCGGGGACGGTCGCGGCCCGCAGTCCACCGCCACCCGCCGACCACCTGGCAGGGGAGCTTGGCCGAGAACCGGCCGCACGGCAGGGTTTCGACCGCCGTCATGCGATAGAAGGACCGGGCGAGCAGGTCTACACCACCGGGTCGCCGCCCGACTGCCGCCGGGGCCCTCGGGCATGACGAAGGAGCCCCGGGCATGACGAAGGGGCCCCGGGCATGACGAAGGGGCCCGTTCCGCTGGACGGAACGAGCCCCTTCGGGTGGAGCGCCAGGCCCGGGTCGCACGGACTCTTCCTACTGAAAGTAGGACGTGCTCTGGTAGCACCGCTGACGCCTGTTCGGGAGGTTGTTTCCCTCCCGACGAGAAGAACATTAGCAGGTCATCACGCCTGCTCAGAAACCGGAGGGAGGAACGGGACCGGACCCGGCGGAACGGCGGCGACCCAACCCCGGCGCGGCGACCCCGACAGCCCCGGCACGGAGGGCGGTCAGGGCAGCAGCGCCCGGTAACCCGCGATCAGGGCGGTGAGGCCCAGCTCGAAGGCCCGGTCGGCGCGTTCGCGGCCGGCGGGGACGGCATCGAGGGCGTCGGCCAGGCGCGGGGTGGCGTCACGGTCGACGGCGTCGACCATGACGTCCGGGGCGACCAGGTCGAGGGCGGAGCCGAGGATGAAGCTCTCCAGGGCGGTGATCACGCCCATCACATCCCGTGCGGCGAAGCCCGCGCCCTCCAGGGTGGCGACGGCGCGCTCGTACAGCGCGTGCATGAACGGTTCGGCGAGCGGGGCGGTGGCGAGCAGGCGCACGATGCCGGGGTGTTCGGCGAAGGCGTCCCGGTAGGCGTGCGCCCAGGTGCGCAGCGCCGCGTCCCAGGGCTGGTCCCACATCGACTGCTCGCCGATGGTGCGGACGAGTTCGGCGCGCATCAGGGCGACGATCTCGGCCCGGCCGGCGACGTGGTGGTAGAGCGCGGAGGGGCTGACCTTGAGGGCGCCGGCGAGGCCGGGGATGGTGAGGTCGCCCGCCTCGTCGACCAGCCGCAACGCGGTGTCGACGATGCGCTGCCGGTCCAGCAGGGGTGTGCGCGGCCTGGCCATGCCGGTTCCTCGTCTTTCGGGGAGTCCTTCGGGGAGTCCTTCGGGGGCCCTCGGGGAGTCCTTCAGGAAGCCTTCCGGAGGATCTTCGGGAGGGCGAGGGGCCGGAGAGCCCTCCGGAGAACCCTCAAGATCATCGTTACCCAAGCGTTACTGAATGGCTTTCAATAAAACTCTTCCGCACCCGCCGGTGCCGCGCCTACGGTAACCGAACCCCATTCGGTTTAGGCAGGTCGTCCTCGTCACCTGCCGCGACCCGGAGAGGACGCTCCCCCATGCGTGCCGACACGATCTTCACCGGCGGCCGGATCCACACCGGAGACCCCGCCCACCCCGCCACCCACGCCCTCGCCGTCACCGCCGGACGGATCACCGCCCTCGGCGACCCGGCGCTCGCCCTGCGCGACGACCGCACCGAGACCGTCGACCTGGCCGGCGGCGCCCTGCTGCCCTCCTTCGGCGACGGCCACCTCCACCCGCTGCTCGGCGCCATCGGGCTGCGCGGCGTGCCGGTGCGCGACTGCACCAGCCTGGAGGAGGTCGTCGAGGCCGTCCGCACCTGGGCCGCCCGGCACCCCGAGGCCGAGTGGATCACCGGGGACGCCGTCAATCCGTGGCTCGCCGAGGGCGGCCTGTTCGACGCCCGGCTGCTCGACGCCGCCGTCCCCGACCGGCCCGTCCTGCTACGCACCATGGACCACCACACCGGCTGGGCCAACAGCGAGGCGCTGCGCCGCGCCGGGTACGGGCCGGACACGCCCGACCCCGTGGGCGGCGAGATCGTCCGCCGCCCGGACGGCTCCCCGCTCGGCACCCTGCGCGAGTTCGGCGCCCTCAACCCCGTCCTCGCGCTCGTCCCGCCGCCCCCGCTCGCCGAACAGGTCGCCGCCCTGCGCGAGACCACCGCCGCACTCGCCGCCGCCGGGCTCACCTGGCTCCAGGACGCCTGGATCGAGCCCGCGCAGGTCGACACCTGGCTCGCCGCCGTCGCCGAGCACGATCTGCCCGTCCGGGCCGGGCTCGCCCTGCTGCTCGAACCGGACGGCTGGCGCGCACGGCTCCCCGCCCTGGCCGCCGACCGGGAGCGGGTCGAGGCCGGCGGGCGCGGCCGGCTCACCGCCCGGGCGGTCAAGTTCTTCGCCGACGGCGTCGTCGAGTCCGGGACGGCCGCCCTGCTGGCGCCCTACAGCGACTGCCCGCACTCCCACGGCGTCGCCAACTGGACCGGCGCCGAACTGGCCGACGCCGTCACCGCCGTCGACGCGCTCGGCTTCCAGCCGCACATCCACGCGATCGGCGACCACGGCGTCCGGATCGCCCTGGACGCCGTCGAGGCCGCCACCCGCCGCAACGGCCTGCGCGCCCGCCGCCCGGTGATCGCCCACGTCCAGCTGGTCGACCCGGCCGACCTGCCCCGCTTCGCCGAACTCGGCGTGATCGCCAACTTCGAACCGCTGTGGGCCCAGACCGACCCGCTGATGACCGAACTCACCCTCCCCCGGCTCGGCCCCGAGCGCGGCGCCCGGCAGTACCAGATCGCCGCGCTGCTGCGCGGTGGCGCCCGGGTCTCCTTCGGCAGCGACTGGCCGGTCACCCGGTACGAGCCGCTGGCCGGTCTCGCCACCGCCGTCACCCGGCAGACCCCGGACGGCCTGCCGGCCGGCGGCTGGCTGCCCGAGGAGCGGATCGGCCTCACCGAGGCCCTCGCCGCGTACTCGGCGGGTGTCGCGCACCAGGCCTTCGAGGAGGCGGAGTGGGGCGTGCTGCGGCCCGGGATGCGGGCCGACCTGGTGCACCTGGCGGCCGACCCCTACGCGGTGCCGGCCGACGAGCTGGCCGCCGTCCCGGTGGCCGGGACCTGGCTCGGCGGCCGACGCACCCACTGAAGCCGACGCACGCACTGACCCAGGGCGGGCCCCCCGTACCCGCCCGCCGAAACGCCCCCCACGGCGTCCGGTCCCCGTCGACCGCCCGCACCCGATCGGCGGCCGACCGCTCTACCCTCGTCCGTACGACCCCAGGAGAGCTCCCCCATGACCCTGCCCTCCGACGCGGCCTCCCCGACCGCACCCGGCTCCCCCCGCACCGGCCCCGGCACCGGCCGCGCCGGGCCCGACACCGGGCCCGACAGCACCGGGCCCGGCACCGCAACCGCCGGCTCCACCGGCCCCGCCCGCCTGGAAGGCGGCGTGCTCGGCACCGGCGACATCGTCTTCTTCGTCGTGGCCGCCGCCGCACCGCTGACCGTGATGGCCGGCGTGGCACCGTTCGCGATCGCCTTCGGCGGCATCGGCACGCCCGTCGCCTACCTGGCCACCGGCGTCATCCTGGCCCTCTTCGCGGTCGGCTTCACCACCATGACCGCGCACATCCGCAACGCCGGCGCGTTCTACGCCTACGTCACCCGCGGCCTCGGCCGCCCCGCCGGGCTCGGCGCCGCGCTGCTCGCGGTGCTCTCGTACAACGCCATCCAGATCGGCATGTACGGCGCCTTCGGCTTCTTCGCCCACACCACCGCCGCCGACCTGCTCGGCCTGGACCTGCCCTGGCCGGTCTGGGCGCTGCTCGGCGTCGCGGTGGTCTGGCTCCTCGGCTACCGCTCGATAGACCTCGGTGCGAAGGTGCTCGGCGCGCTGCTGATCGCCGAGACCGGCATCCTGCTCGTGCTCGCCGTGGCGGTGCTGGTGCGCGGCGGCGCGCACGGGCTCGACCTGTCCTCGTTCGCCCCGCACAACGTGTTCTCCGGGGGCATGGGCGGGGTGCTCGGGCTCTCCTTCGCCGCGTTCATCGGCTTCGAGGCCACCGCCATCTACCGCGAGGAGGCCCGCGAACCACGGCGGACGGTGCCGCGCGCCACCTACGCGGCGATCGCCTTCCTCGGCCTCTTCTACACCTTCATCACCTGGATGATCGTGCAGGCCTTCGGCGCCACCGAGGCCGTCGCGACCGCCACCGCCGACCCGGCCGGGATGTTCTTCACCGCGATGACCGACTACGTCGGCGCCTGGGCCACCGACCTCCAGCGGGTGCTGATCGTGACCAGCCTGCTCGCCGCGCTGCTCGCCTTCCACAACACCATCACCCGCTACGGCTACGCCCTCGCCACCGAGCAGGCCGCCCCGGCCGCGCTCGGCCGGGTCCACCCGCGCCATGGCTCCCCGTGGATCGGCGGCATCGCGCAGTCGGTGCTGGCGGCGGTGGCCGTCGTGGTGGCGGCGCTGATCGGGGCCGACCCGTACAACCAGTTCTTCCTCTGGGTGAACTCCCCCGGCGTGGTCGGCATCCTGGTGTTGCAGGCGCTCGCCGGGCTGTCCGTGTACGCCTTCTTCCGTCGCAATCGCGAGGCGGCCGCGAGCGCCGGGGCGTTCCGGACGGTCGTGGCGCCGGTCGCCGCCACCGTGCTGCTGTGCGGGGCGACGGCGCTGGTGGTGTGGCGGCTGGACCTGTTCACCAATGCCGGACCGGAGGTCAACTGGCCGCTGGTGGCGATCGTGCCGGTGGTGTTCCTGACGGGCGTCGCCATCGCGCTGCGGCTGCGGGCGCGGCGGCCCGAGGTGTACGCCCGGCTCGGGATGTCGGAGGTCGACGCGGGCTGAGCTCGGAGGTCGACGGGCCGAGCAAGGCGGCGCCGCAGGGCTGGCCCACCCGCCTCGGCCCCGGCCGGCGGCCTCAGGCCTGGCCGACCGCCTCGGCGAGCAGCCGGTAGGAGTCGAGGAGGGCGGCGCGGTCGTAGGTGCTGGTGGTGACCAGGAACTCGTCCGCGCCGCTGCGCGCCACCAGGGCGGCGAGTTCGGCGACGGCCCGCTCCGGGGTGTCCGCGATGTGGCCCTTCAGCGACTGCTCGTAGGCGGCCTGCTCGCGCGGGCTCATCGGCAGGGCCAGGATCTCGGTGGCGGGCGCCAGCGGCGGGAACTCGCCGTGGGTGCGGGAGTACGCGCCGGACCACGCCTCCGGAACGAGCAGTTCCCGCGCCCGGTCGGCGCTCCCGGCGACCGCGACCGTGCCCGAGACCACCACGTACGGCTCGGCGGCCTGCGCCGAGGGGCGGAACCGGCTGCGGTAGCGGTCGATCGCCGCGAGCATCCGTTCCTCTCCCCGGACGGCGGCGATGACCAGCGGCAGCCCGGCGTCGGCCGCCAGGTCGGCGCCCGCACCGGTGGCCAGGACGAAGGCCGGCACCCGCAGGCCCTCGGCCGGGCGGGCGTGGACGCCGGGGTGGGCCTGCTGCGAGCCGTCGAAGTAGCCGAGCAGTTCGGCCAGCTGGGCGCCGAAGTCGTCCGCGGAGTCCTTCTCCCGGCCCAGCGCCCGCCGCACCCCGTCGGTGAACCCGACCGAGCGGCCGAGCCCCATGTCGATCCGGCCGGGGAAGAGCGAGGCGAGCACCCCGAACTGCTCGGCCACCACCATGGGCTGGTGGTTGGGCAGCATCACCCCGCCCGTGCCGACCCGGATCCGGGTGGTGGCCGCCGCCACCGCCGCGGCGAGCACCGTCGGCGCCGATCCCGCCACCCCGGGCACGCCGTGGTGCTCGGAGACCCAGAAGCGGTGGTACCCGAGCCGCTCGGCCTCGCGGGCGAAGGCCACCGTGTCCCGCAACGCCTGCGCCGGCTCCTCGCCCCGTCTGGTCCGGGAGCGGTCGAGGACGGAGAGCCTGGTCATGGGCGCAGCGCTGGTCACGCGGTGGACAACGCCCGCCGCCGAGCCGGGCATTCCCCCCTCCGCCATGCCCCGGTACGGACGGGCCCCGGTCAGTCCGTGACGGCGAAGCCCTGTGCCGCGCCCAGCCGGTGCAGCGAGTCCTGCCCCGGGATCCCGTCCGCGGCGGCGTCGGCGTACCCGCACCGGCGCTGCCACCCGGCGTAGGCGGTGACCGTCAGGCTGCCGAACGAGCCGTCCACCCAGCGCTGTTCGAGCAGCCCCTCGTCCGCCAGGGCCTGCTCGACGATCGCCACCTCGGCGCCGTACGTCCGGTGCCCCTGTTCGGCGCCGGGGTCGGTCCGGGCCGCCGCCACGACGTGCGCGAGCGACACCGTCCGGGGACCGGGCAGGTAGCCGAGCAGCCGCCGCAGCGAGCTCTCCCCCGGCACGCCGTCCGCCGCCTGGCCGGAGTAGCCCAGACTCCGCTGGTAGTCCGCGTAGTTCTCGGTGTCCGCGTCGCTCCAGTTCGGCCCGGGGCCGGAGCGGTAGTGGGCGCCGAAGCCCTGGGCGACGAGCCCCCGGCCGACCACGGTGACCTGGTAGCCCTGGGCGCCGTAGCCGTACGGGAGGCCGTTGATGGTGGTCTGGTACCGGGCCGGGGTCGGGTCCGCCGGGGGGTGCTGCGAGGGCGAGGGGATCGGGGTGCCGGGGCCGGCCGTGAAGTCGGGCCAGGAGCCGGGGTCGGTGTGGTCGTTGAACGGGACGTGGGCGTGTGCGTACCAGCCGCCGCTGGCCTCCCACACCTGCTCGTCGCGGTCGCTGGTGAAGTCGACCGGCCGGCCCATCGGCCACACGTCGGGCACGCCCCAGGAGGCGATCCAGGCGTGGATCCGGTCCCAGCCCGCGCACGGGGTGTCGACCAGCCGCGGGTACACGGTGCCCTGGTAGGTGCAGTAGGGGAAGAACACCGCCTCGATCTGGATCACCACGCGCCCGGCCCGGTTGGTGCGGGTCGGGCTCGTCGTCGGGCTGAGCAGGCTCTTCGAGCGGGAGTCGGCCGGGAACAGCTGGGCGATCCGGCCGCTGAACGGGTCCCAGACCAGGTGCGGCGCGTCGCCGGCGCCGCTGCCGGTGAAGTAGTTCACCAGGTCCTCGTAGGTGCACCAGTCCTGCGGCGCGGCGGCGGTCGCGTTGCGGTCCCAGGTGATGTGGGCGATGGCTCTCGGGGGGTACTGCTGGTCGGTCGGCGCGTGGTCGCCGAGGTCGTGGATCTCGGCACCGGGCAGCCACAGGTCGGACATGCGGTCTCCTCCAGGCGGCGAACGGACGTCGTTGCGGGTATCGGCAGGTTCGCCCTCCGGATTGACCCCAACGGCGCAATGCACGGCAATGAACCACCCGTGCTCGCGCGCCCGTTCGGATCTGTGACGGGAATTCGTCCTTGCGTACGGACCCGGAGGCCCGCGCCGCGTGCCGCCGGACCCGTGCTCCTCCCTGCCCGGAAGGAAGCCCGAGAGCCTCCGGAAAGCCGTCGGGCGGGGGCGCATTCCACCCCGCCGCAGCCGCTCTGTCAATCGTTGACTTCGGAACTGGTCTAGTCCACGGTGGTGCGCGAAAAGCACTCATACCGTCATCACCGCCACGATTCTGACGAACCGACGGAGATTCCACCGTTATGCAACGAGTCTGCCTCGCCCTGCCCACCATGCGATCCTGCCCCGACACCATCGTGGAACTCGCCGAGGAGGCGGCCTACGCCGTCGCGAACTTCGACGTCGAGGTGCACCTCCTCATCCTCGACACCACCGACGCCGCCCAGTTCGCGGAGAACGCGGGCGCCGTGGCCGCCCTGGAGCCCACCCCCGGCGTGGTCGTCCACCACCTCGGCAACGCGCAGCAGCGGGAGTTCCTGCGCCGGGTGGCCGAGCGCTCCGGCGCCGCCGACCCGGAACTGCTGCTCGACATGATGCTCCCGCCGGCCGTCGCGTACGGCTCCTGCGTCAACCGGCTCTTCCTGGGCGCGGCCGCCCTGGGCTGCACCTCGGCGCACCTGCGCAACGACGACGCCGACTTCCAGGTCGTCGACGGTCGGAAGATCTTCCCGATCCACCACGAGCTGCTCTCGATCGGCCGACCGGCCGGCGAGGCGGCGGCCGGTGTGACCCGCTCCGAGCTCGACCCGGCCGACGCGGACAAGCCGGTGATGCTGGTCAGCGGCTCCTTCATCGGCGAACTCAACGTGGACATCAGCGAGATCCACGAGTTGGACCCGGACATCTACCGCGACGTGGTGCGCCTGTGGACCCCGCCGGTGTGGCCGGAGGAGGACCGGGACGCGATGGTGGACGTCTCGTTCAAGGGCGCCGGCTCCGAGCCGTTCACCACCGACGAATCCGTCCTCGGCGTGCCCGACATCTGGGACGTCTACATGTGCAACATCGCGCTGGACCACCGGGCCTACGAGGTGCTGCCGCTGCTGCCCTCGGTCAAGACCATCGGCAGCGACTACGCCCTGCTGCACGCCATGGTCCACTCCCGGCTGCCCGGCGTCGTCCACAACCGCCACATCGTCAACTACTACACGCCCGAACGCCGCATCGGCGCCGGCTTCATCTCCTACCAGATGCGGTTCGTCAAGTTCCTGCTGTCGATGCTGTACCTGTACCCGGTCTACGGCGGGATGATCGACCTCGGCCGCGGGCTGCTGGACGAGCGGCACGGGCTGAAGGTCGAGCCGATCCTCGACCTGGTGCGGGGCAGCGTCGACTGGGACCGGGCCGGGAACGAGTACTGCCTGGACGTCCTGGACCGCTCCTACCGCAAGCTTGGCGGCAAGTACGCCGAGCTCGCGGACGCGGTGGCCGAGCAGCGCCAGCAGCTCCTGGACGAGGCGCAGGAGGACGCCGAGCGCTGGGCGGTGCTGATGGGAGCGTGGGCGTCGCTGGTGGCCGCCTCCCGCGCGGAGGGGCTCGGCACCGCCTCGGAGGTTGCGGCCGGGTGAGCGAGGACCTCCGGATCCGGCTCCTGGCCGAGGGCGACTGGGATGCCGTGGTCGCCCTGGAGCACGACGCCTACGCGGCCGACGGCCTGTCGGAGGGCCGGGAGGCGCTGCAGTCCCGCGCCCTCGCCTCGCCGCGGACCTGCTTCGTGCTGGAGCAGGACGGCACCGTCCGCGGCTACCTGCTGAGCCTGCCGTACCCGCCGCTGCGCTGCCCGGACCTCGACCGGCCGGAGGAGGCGGTGTTCGCGTCGGACAACCTGCACGTGCACGACCTGGTGATCGCCGAGGACCTGCGCGGCCGGGACGTCGCACTGGGGTTCATCCGGCACTTCCGGGAGCAGGCGTCCGAGCAGGGCTTCGAGCGGATCTCCATGGTCGCGGTCCGCGGCACCGACATCCTGCTGCGGCTGCTCGGCTACCGCGCCCACCGCGAGGTGACGGTGCCGTCCTGCTACGGCAAGCGCGCCGTCTACATGTCGATGCCGGTGGCAGCCGGCTGACCTTCACTCGTCCGGAGTAGTCCGGGCTGCGGCACTCACCCCGTCGAGTGATGCTGCTGACGGCTGCGCCCAGCCGCCAGCAGCATCACCACCGACCGAGGGAGAGCGCATGAAGGCCGCCGTCGTCCACGACTTCACCGCGCCGCTGGTCATCGAGGACCGCCCCGTCCCCGAGCCCGCGCCGCACCAGGTCCGGGTCAGGATCGAGGCGTCCGGCCTCTGCCACACCGACATCCACGCCGCCCACGGCGACTGGCCGGTCAAGCCGAGCCCGCCGTTCGTGCCCGGCCACGAGGGCGTGGGGATCGTCGAGGCGGCCGGCGGGGAGGTGCGCGACGTACGGGTCGGCGAACGGGTCGCCATCCCCTGGCTGGCCGACGCCTGCGGGCGCTGCGACCAGTGCGTCTCCGGCTGGGAGACGCTCTGCCTCCAGCAGCACAACAGCGGCTACTCGGTGGACGGCGCCTACGCCGAGTACGCGCTGGCGCACGGCGACTACGTGGTGCCCGTCCCCGACGGCCTCGACCCGCTCGACGCCGCGCCGCTGTCCTGCGCGGGCGTCACCACCTACAAGGCGCTCAAGGTCTCCGGCGCCCGCCCGGGCACCCGGGTCCTGGTCTCCGGCATCGGCGGGCTCGGCCACCTCGCGCTCCAGTACGCGCGGATCTTCGGCGCCGAGACCATCGCGGTCGACGTCACCGACGACAAGCTCGCCCTGGCCCGCGAACTCGGCGCCGACCACGTCCTCGACGCCCGCACCCAGGACGTCGCGGCGGAGGTCCAGCGGCTCGGCGGCGCCCACGCGGCCATCGCCCTCGCCGTCAGCAACGCCTCTTTCCAGGCCGCTTACGGTGCGCTGCGGCGCGGCGGCACGCTCGTGCTGGTGGCACTCCCGGCCGGCGGGAAGCTCGAACTGCCGGTGTTCGAGACCGTGTTGAACGGCACCAGGGTGATCGGCTCGATCGTCGGCACTCGCCAGGACCTCGCCGAGGTCTTCCGGCTGCACGCCCTCGGCCGCACCCGCGTCATCCTTGAGCCCCGCCGCCTGGAGGAGGTGAACGCCTGCTTCGACGAGGTGCTGGGCGGCAAGGTCTCCGCCCGGCTGGTCTTCGACCTGCGCTGAGCGACCTGCGTCGAGCAACCTGCGCTGAGCCCGGCCCCGGCCGAACGGGTGCGCCCACCTGTCAGCCTCGCCCGCCGGTTCGCCGCGCCCGGCATCCGTCCGTCCCCCGTCGGGACGCGGCTCGCGGCCGATCCGCCCCCTTGACCGGCCCGTTCGGGCACCAGAGGCCCCGCGGGTCACGCCCGCCCCACCCCCGTCCGGGCCCGGTTGCAGTTCCGTCTCCGTTCCGTCCGGTGGGGGGCGCGGCGCCGCCCGGTCCGGGATCGTGGGGGCAACGACTCGTTGGGCGGGGGGAGTTGCCGTGGGGGACGGCCAGGAGTTGGTGCCCGTGGTGGTGGGCGTGCTGGTGCGGGCGGCTGAGGGGGTGGCGGCCGGCCCGGGGCGGGCGGTCGCGGATCTGGTGCGGGTGCGGCTGCGGGCGACGCCGGAGGGCGCCCGGGCCGTGGACGCGGTCGAGGCGAACCCGGGGGACGCCCGGGCGCGGGCCGGGCTGACCGCCGCCGTCGGCGAACTGCTCACCGCGGACCCGGCGTTCGCGCGGTACCTGGCCACCACCGAGCTCGGCCGGCCCGCCGACCCGCCGACCGTCCACCTCCGGGTCGATCCGGCCGTCGCCGGGGCCCAGGCCCGGGCCGCCCGGATCGGCGCCGCCCCCGTCCTCGTCACGCTGGCGCTGATCGTGGTCGCCGCCCTGGTCGCCGTCGGGATCAACCTGGGCTCGCGCCCGCTGCTGCGGCCGGGCGGGCCCGACCTGGCCCACGCCGGGCGGACGCTGCGCGACCCGGCCCAGGTTCAGGGTGTGCTACCCGACCTGCGGGCCATGCCGGGCGGCTGGCAGGTGGAGAGCGGCCCACAGTCGGGAGCGGGCCCGGGCGAGGACGTGCCCTGCCTGCTCCCGGACGCCTGTGACCAGCAACTCGCGTACGCCACCGTGACGTTCCGCGCCGTGACCACGCACAGCGCACAGTTCACCGTGGTCACCTTCGCCTCCGCCGACGCCGCCGGCCGGGCCTTCGACGCGATGCTCGCCCACGTCGGCGGCGCCGACGCGGCCGCCGCCGTCCCCCTCCCCTCGATCGGCGACCAGCGCGCCGCCCGGACGCACGGTGCGGAAGGGGCGGAGGCCCTGGTGCGGGTCGGCACCACGCTGCTGTACGTCCGCGATTCGGGCCCGGGCTCCGACGCCGCCACTCCGGTGCTGGTCCTGTTCGCCCGCCTGCTGGCCGAGCGCGCCCAGCAGGCCGAGGACGGCCGCGAGCCCGACGCCGCCGCCCAGGGGGCCACCGCCTGACCCGGCCGCCCGCAGCCCCTGCTTGAACGCGCCGCACCCCGACCGAGCCGGTCGCCGGGTGCGGCTGCCGTTGCGCCGGGACAAGGGTGGGGCCACCGGTGAGGCCGCGAGGGGCCCGCTCCCCCGAATGCGTGTATCGCTCTCTTGACTGGCGTCACCAACACGCCATACTGGCCTCACTCCCCGCTCGCACGATGAGGTGCCCGCCCATGGAGCTATCCCCCTCCGCGCACGTGGACACGTTCTGCCGCGACCATCTCCCACCCTTCGACCAGTGGCCCGAACTCCGCTTCGACATACCGGAGTTGTCCTATCCGGATCGGCTGAACTGCGCCCAGGCGCTGCTCGACGGAACGATCGCCCGGTACGGCCCCGACCGCCGCTGCCTGCTCACCCCGACCGACCAGTGGACCTACGGCGAACTGCGCGACCACGCCGACCGGGTGGCCCGGCTGCTGACCGAGGACCTCGGCCTGGCCACCGGCAACCGGGTGCTACTCCGCGGCCCCAACACCCCCTGGCTGGTGGCCTGCTGGCTCGGCGTCCTGAAGGCCGGCGGCGTCGCCGTCAGCACCATGCCGCTGCTGCGGGCCGCCGAACTGACCGGACTGCACCGGATCGCCCGGCCCGCCATCGCCCTGTGCGACCACCGCTACCTGGACGACCTCGCCCGGGCCGAGACACCCGGCCTGCGGGTGCTCGCCTTCGGCGGGCCCGGCCCCCAGGACCTGACCGCCCGCTGCGCCGCCAAGAGCGGCGGCTTCACCGCCGTGCCCACCGCCGCCGACGACGTCGCGCTGATCGCCTTCACCTCCGGAACCACCGGACGGCCCAAGGCCACCCTGCACTTCCACCGCGACGTGCTCGCCAACGCCGACACCTTCTCCCGCCACCTCCTGCGCCCCACCCCCGACGACCTGTTCGCCGGCACCCCGCCGCTCGCCTTCACCTTCGGACTCGGCGGCCTGGTGGTCTTCCCGCTGCGCGCCGGCGCCGCCAGCCTCCTGCTGGAGCAGGCCACCCCCGAGCAACTCGCCGAGCAGGTCCACCGGCACCGGGTCGGCGTGCTGTTCACCGCGCCGACCGCCTACCGGGCGATCCTGGCCGCCGGGCTCGCCGACCGCCTGTCCGGCGTACGGCGTTGCGTCTCGGCCGGCGAGCACCTGCCCGCCGCCCTCTGGGAGGCCTTCCACGCGGCCACCGGGCAGCGGCTGATCGACGGCATCGGCGCCACCGAGCTGCTGCACGTGTTCATCTCCGCCGCCGACGGCGACATCCGCCCCGGCGCGACCGGCCGCCCCGTCCCCGGCTACCGGGCCGCCGTCCTGGACGAGCAGGGCCGGCCGGTGCCGGACGGCGTGCCCGGTCTGCTCGCCGTCAAGGGCCCGACCGGCTGCCGCTACCTGGACGACGAGCGCCAGCGCGACTACGTCCGCAACGGCTGGAACCTCACCGGCGACACCTACGTCCGCGACCGGGACGGCTACTTCTGGTACCAGGCGCGCAACGACGACATGATCGTCTCGGCCGGCTACAACATCGCCGGCCCCGAGGTCGAGCAGGCCCTCGCCGCCCACCCCCACGTCGCCGACTGCGCGGTGGTCGGGGCGCCGGACGAACGGCGCGGCACCGTGGTGAAGGCCTACGTGGTGCTGCGCGAGGGCGCGCCCGCCGGGCCGGAGCAGGTGCGGAGCCTCCAGGAGCACGTCAAACGGACCATCGCCCCGTACAAGTACCCGCGCGCGGTCGAGTTCGTCACCCGGCTGCCGCGCACCGCCACCGGCAAGCTGCACCGCGCCGAGCTGCGCCGGCTGGCCGCGACCGCCCCGGCCAGTGTGGCGATCGAGCGCCGGGTCGAGTGGTCCGACACCGACGCGGCCGGTCACTACCACTTCTCGGCCGTCCAGCGCTGGGCCGAGGCCGCGGAGGCGGCGCTGCTGCGCCGGCTGGGCCTGGCCGAGCTGTTCGGGCGGATCCCGCGGGTGCACTTCGAGGCCGACTACCGCGAGCGGCTCTGGTTCGGCGACCTGGTCCGCACCGAGCTGCGGGTGGTCCGGGTCGGCGGCTCCTCGCTGCACTACGCCTTCGAGGTGCACGGCCCGCACGGCCTGGCCGCGTCCGGGCGGATGTCGGTGGTGCACGCCGCGCCGAACGCCAAGGGCGCCGAACCCTGGCCCGCGCCGGTGCGCCGCGCGCTGGCCGAGGCCGGACCGCAACAGCCGGAGGTGGTGCGGTGACCACCGCGGCCCGCACCACCACCAGCGCCGCACGCACCGGCGCGGCCCACCCCACCGCCGCCCGCCGCATCGCGGTGATCGGCGCCGGGCCGGGCGGGCTCTACTTCGCCGCGCTCGCCAAACGGCTGGCACCGCACCGGGAGATCACCGTCTTCGAACGCGACGGCCGGGAGGACGAGTTCGGCTTCGGCGTGGTGTTCTCCGACGAGACGCTGGACGGCATCGCCCAGGCCGACTCGGAGGTCTTCGCCGCCATCGGCGCCGAGTTCGCCCGCTGGAGCGACATCGACGTGCGCTACGCGGGCGAGGTCCGCACCTGCGGCGGGCACGGCTTCGCGGCACTCGACCGCAACCGGCTGCGCGCGATCCTGCAACAGCGCTGCGAGCAGCTCGCGGTGGACGTGCGCTACCGCACCCCCGCCCCTCCGGTCGACCGGCTCGCCGCCGAGTACGACCTGGTGGTCGCCGCCGACGGCATCCACTCGGGCACCCGGGCGGCCTACGCCGACACCTTCCGGCCCGACCTGGACGAGCGGCACTGCCGCTACATCTGGCTCGCCACCGACAAGGTCTTCGAGGCCTTCACCTTCATCGTCGAGCGGTTCGACTTCGGCACCCTCCAGGTGCACGCCTACCCGTACAGCGCGACCCGTTCCACCTTCATCGTGGAGATCGCCGAAGACGCCTGGCGCCGCGCCGGGTTCGCCGCCCTCACCGCCCGGGAGCCGGCCCGCGGCGAGAGCGACGAGGCGAGCGTGCGGCGCTGCGCGGACCTGCTCGCCGGGCACCTGGACGGCCACCGGCTGATCCCGAACGCCTCCCGCTGGATCCGCTTCACCACCGTGCGCAACGCCCGCTGGCGCCACCGCAACGTGGTGCTGCTCGGCGACGCGGCGCACTCCGCGCACTTCTCGATCGGCTCGGGCACCAAGCTCGCCCTGGAGGACGCCCTCGCGCTCGCCGCGAGCCTGCACGAACAGCCGGCGCTGGAGCAGGCGTTGGCCGCCTACGAGGCGGAGCGGCGCCCGGTGGTGGAGTCCACCCAGCGGGCCGCGCAGGCGAGCCTGGAGTGGTTCGAGACGGTGGAGCGGCGCACCGGGCAGGGCGCCGACCGGTTCGCGTTCAACCTGCTCACCCGCAGCCGCCGGGTCACCTACGGCAACCTGCGGGCCCGCGACCCCGACTTCGTCGACACGGTGGACGCCGCCGCCGGCAGCCCGCCCGGTGTGCCGCCGATGTTCCGGCCGCTGAAGCTCGGCGCCCTGGAGCTGCGCAACCGCGTCGTGGTGCCCCCGCTCGCCACCTTCACCTCCACCGACACCCTGCCCAGCGGCTTCGACCGGGCCCAGCTGACCGCGCACGCGCTCGGCGGCGCCGGGCTGGTCCTCGCCGGGATGGCCGCCGTCAGCCCCGGGGGCCGGGCCACCGACCGCTGCCCGGGGCTGTGGAACGACCGCCAGGAGGCGGCCTGGCGCGAACTCGTCGACGCCGTCCGCGCGGTGAGCGACACCCCGGTCGGCCTCCAGCTGACCCACGCCGGCCGCCGGGGCGCCACCGCCGCACCCGGCCCGGACGGGATCGGGCGTCCACTCGCCGACGGCTGGCCGCTGCTCGCCGCCTCCCCGCTCCCCTGGGGCCCGGACAGCCCTCCTCCGCACGCGGCCACCGCCGCCCAACTGGCCACCTTGGTCGCGGACTTCACCGAGGCAGCGGAACGCGCGGCACGGGTCGGCTTCGACGCGCTGGAGCTGCAGTTCGGCCACGGCCACCTGCTCTCCGGCTTCCTCTCACCGCTGACCAACCACCGCACCGACCGCTACGGCGGCCGGCTCGCGCACCGGCTGCGGCTGCCGCTGGAGGTGCTGGCGGCCGTCCGCGCGGTCTGGCCTGCCGGGCGGCCGCTACTGGTGCGGATCTCGGCCTGCGACTGGGCGCCCGGCGGCACCACCGCACCGGAGGCCGTCACGATCGGCCGCGCGCTGGCCGACGGCGGGGCGGACGCGGTGGACGTGTCCACCGGCGAGGTGGTCGCCCACCAGCGGCCGCCGTACGGACGCGGGTACCAGACCCCGTTCGCCGAGCTGATCCGCGCCGCCACCGGCCTGCCGACCATCGCGGTCGGCGCGATCTCCGGGCACGACGACGCCAACTCCGTGCTCCTGGCCGGGCGGGCCGACCTGGTCGCGATCGGGCGGGCCCAGCTGTACGACCCGCTCTGGACGCTGCACGCCGCCGCCGAGCAGGGCTACACCGGGCCGGGCGCGCACTGGCCCGGCCCCTGGTCGGCGGGCAGCCGCAGACCACCGGGCCCGAACGCCGACCGGGTCGCACCGCGCCTGCACCTGCTCGCCGAGCCCGCCGCGCCGGTGCACCGCCGCTGGCCGCCGCCCACCCCCGAACCGCGCTGAGCAGCCGAGGAGGACCCATGCCCGACCTGCCACGCTTCACCGCCGCGGCCGTCCAGGCCGCCCCCGTCTACCTGGACCCGGCCGCCACCGTCGACAAGGCCGTCGCCCTGATCCACGAGGCGGCCGGCCACGGCGCCGCCCTGGTGGTCTTCCCCGAGGTCTTCGTCCCCGGCTACCCGTACTGGAACTGGACGATGAACCCGGTGCAGGGCTCGCCCTGGTACGAGCGCCTCTACCGCGCCGCCGTCGACGTCCCCGGCCCGTACGTCGACACGCTGCGCGCCGCCGCCCGGCAGGCCGGCGTGGTGCTGGTGATCGGCGTCAACGAACGCGGCCAACACAGCCTCGGGGTGCTCCACAACACCTTGCTGATCATCGGCGCGGACGGAGAACTCCTCGCCGTGCACCGCAAGTTGGTGCCGACCTGGGCCGAGAAGCTGACCTGGACGCCCGGCGACGGCAGCTCCCTGCGGGTGCACCGCACGGCCGTCGGCCCGCTCGGCGCGCTCGCCTGCGGCGAGAACACCAACACCCTGGCCCGCTTCACCCTGCTGGCCCAGGGCGAACTCGTCCACGCCGCCAGCTACATCGCCCTGCCGGTGGCCCCCGAGGACTACGACATGGCGGAGGCGATCGCGCTGCGCGCCGCCGCGCACTGCTTCGAGGGCAAGCTGTTCACCGTGGTCTCCTGCTCCACCATCTCGCCCGAGATGGTGGACCTGATCGCCGGCGACGACCACCAGGTGCGCAAGCAACTCGCCCGCCCGCGCAGCGCGTTGTCCGGCATCTTCGGCCCCGACGGACGCCCGGTGGGCGAGCCGCTGGTGGACGAGGAGGGCATCGTCTACGCCGAGATCGACCTCGGCCGGTGCATCCAGCCCAAGCAGATGCACGACATCGTCGGCCACTACAACCGCTTCGACGTCTTCCGGCTGCACGTGGACAACCGCCCGCTGCGGCCGCTGGTGTTCCCGGAGGAGCAGGCATGACCAGCGACGACGGCACGACCGACCGCCACGGCACCACCGACCCCCACGGCACCGCCAACCCCCACGGCACCACCGACCAGGGCCGCACGGCCGACCACGACGACGACCAGCTCGGCCGCGCCAGGGTCACCGACAGCCCCGAACTCACCGCCTACTACGAGGAACTGGCCGAGCACGAGGCCGGCGCCCTGTGGACGGTGGCGAACGAGATCGAGCCCTGGTACCCGCAGCCCAAGTCGGTGCCGGTGCTCTGGCGCTACGCCGACCTGCGCCCGCTGGTCCGCAAGGCGCTGCCGCTGGTCAAGGCCGACGACGCCGGCCGCCGGGTGGTGATGCTGGTCAACCCCGGGCGCCGCGAACTGAGCGCCGCCGTCGGCCTGCTGTACACCGGCCTCCAGATCATGGGCCCCGGCGAGGCGATGACCGCGCACCGCCACCAGGCCGCCGCCCTGCGCTTCGTCCACGAGGGCACCGGCGCCTGGACGGTCGTGGACGGCCAGAAGCTCAGGGTCGGCCCGCGCGACTTCGCCATCACGCCCAACAACTCCTGGCACGAGCACGGAAACGAGTCCGACGACGCCCCGGTGATCTGGCAGGACGGCCTGGACATCCCGCTGGTCAACATGCTCGACGCGAACTTCTACGAGGTCCACCCGGAGCTGTACCAGCGGCCCGGCCCGGTGGTGAACTCCTCGCTGCTGAGCTACGGCGGCAACCTGCTCCCGTACGGCGTCGAGACCTGGAGCAGGCCCTACTCCCCCCTGCTCGGCTGGCCCTGGGAGCCGAGCTACCACGCGCTGTGCCGACTCGCCCGCGCCACCGGGGGATCGCCGTACGACGGCGTCATCATGGAGTACACCAACCCGGTCACCGGCGGCCCGGTGATGCCGACCATGGCCGCCCACCTGCAACTGCTGCGCCCCGGCCAGGCCACCCGCGCCCACCGCCACACCGGCTCGGTGGTCTACACGGCGGCCAAGGGGCGCGGCGTCTCGGTGATCGCCGGGCGGCGCTTCGAGTGGCAGCAGGGCGACGTCTTCGTCGTCCCGTCCTGGGCCTGGCACGAGCACGCGAACCTCGACCCCGGCGAGGACGCCTGCCTGTTCTCCTTCAACGACTTCCCGGTGATGCACTCGCTCGGCCTCTACCGCGAGGAGGCCCACCCGGCGCACGACGGGCACCAGGGCCCGGCCTGACCCACCGGACACGCCCCGGCCCACCATCGCCCGGCAACCCCGAGGAGCCCCGACCATGCACCTGTTGACCTACTGCGCGGGCGGCGACGAGACCCCGCGCCTCGGCGCCCGGCTCGGCGACCAGGTCGCCGACCTGACCGCCCTCGCCACCGCCGCCGGCGCCCGGCTGCCCGACGGCCTGCTCGACCTGGTCCGGGCCGGCGAGGCCACGCTGGCCACCGCCCGCACGCTGCTGGCCCACGCCGGGCCCGGCCACCCCGCCGTCCGCCCGCTCGCCGAGGTCTCGCTGCGCGCGCCCCTGCGGCCCGGCAAGATCGTCGGCGTCGGCCTCAACTACGTGGAGCACGTCGCCGAATCGCACCGCACCCTGGACACCGAGCGCGAACTGCCCGACCGGCCGGTGCTGTTCAGCAAGCCCGCGACCGCCGTCACCGGCCCGGGCCAGCCCATCCGGCACAACGCCGACCTGACCAAGCAGCTCGACTGGGAGTGCGAACTCGCCGTGGTGATCGGCGAGCCGGCCTTCCGGGTGGCCGAGCGGGACGCCTGGCGGCACGTCTTCGGCTACAGCATCGTCAACGACGTCAGCGCCCGCGACCAGCGCCGTTCCGGACAGTGGTTCTTCTCCAAAGGGCAGGACAGCTACGCGCCGTTCGGCCCGGTCGTGGTCACGGCCGACGAGATCCCCGACCCGCAGGACCTCGACCTCTCACTCAGGGTCAACGGCGAGCTGCGACAGGACTCCAACACCCGCCACATGCTGTTCGGCATCGCCCGCCTGATCGCCGACATCTCCTCCGGCGTCACCCTCGAACCGGGCGACGTGATCGCCACCGGCTCCCCGTCCGGCGTCGGTGCCGGCCTGGTGCCGCCGCAGTTCCTCCAGCCCGGCGACCTGGTCGAGGCCACCATCGAGCGGATCGGCACCCTCGCCAACCCGGTGGTCGACGCCCGCTGAGCGGAGCACCCCACCCCGGCCAGCTCCCGAGAGGAGCCCCAGCACCCCATGACCACCTACCGGATCGGCCAGATCGTCCCCAGTTCCAACGTCACCATGGAGACCGAGGT
This sequence comes from Kitasatospora sp. NPDC088779, assembly GCF_040685395.1. Lineage (NCBI taxonomy): Bacteria > Bacillati > Actinomycetota > Actinomycetes > Kitasatosporales > Streptomycetaceae > Kitasatospora > Kitasatospora sp. NPDC088779. The sequence continues at coordinate 175,486 of NZ_JBFBHW010000015.1, forward strand.
CCCCGCCCTGCTGCGGGCCCGCGAGGCGGTCGCGCCCGAGCGGTTCACCTTCCACTCCAGCCGGATGCGGATGACCAGGGTCACCCCCGAGCAACTGCGCGCCATGGACGCCGAGTCCGACCGCTGCGCGGCCGAACTCTCCGACGCCCGGGTCGACGTGCTCGGCTACGCCTGCCTGGTCGCCGTGATGGCCACCGGCCCCGGCTACCACCGCGAGGCCGAACAGCGCCTGCACCGGCGCACCGCCGAGAACGGCGCCCCCGCCCCCGTGGTCACCAGCGCGGGCGCCCTGGTGACCGGCCTGCACACGCTCGGCGCCAAGAAGGTCGCCCTCGTCACCCCGTACCTGCGGCCGCTGGCCCGGACCGTGGTCGGCTACCTGGCCCACGAGGGCATCGAAGTGCTCGACTACGCGGCCCTGGAGATCCCCGACAACCTCGACGTGGCCGCCCACGACCCGGCGCGGCTGCCCGCCATCGCCCGGCGTCTCGCCCACGCCGAGGCCGACGCGGTGGTGCTCTCGGCCTGCGTGCAGCTGCCCTCGCTGTCCGCCGTCGAGGAAGCCGAACAGCAGCTCGGCAAGCCGGTCGTCTCGGCGGCGATCTGCACCGCCCACCAACTGCTGCGCGCCCTCGGCCTGCCGGCCGTCGCCCCCGGCGCCGGGCACCTGCTCTCCGGCGCCTACGCCCAGGCCTGACGCCGGGCTCCCACCGCTATGATCACCACGAGCTGCCGGGGAGGAGGCGCACCATGTCGGAGAGCACGACCCGGCCCAGCTCGCTCATCCACACCGTGTACGGCGAGTTCGTGCGCCGCCTCGGCGGCTGGATCTCGATCGCCGACCTGATCGCGCTGATGGCCGAACTCGACGTCGACGGCCCGGCGGTGCGCTCGGCCATCTCCCGGCTGAAGAAGGCCGGCACCCTGTTCCAGGAGCGCCGCGACGGCACCGGCTACCGGCTCGCCCCGGCGATGGGCCCGGTCTTCGAGGAGGGCGACCGCCGGATCTTCCACAGCCTGGAGCCCGCCGAACTCGCCGACGGCTGGGTGGTCGCGGTCTTCTCGGTGCCCGAGTCCGAGCGCGCCCACCGCCACCAGCTGCGCTCCCGGCTGAGCTGGCTCGGCTTCGGCAACGCCGCCCCCGGCGTCTGGCTGGCGCCCGCCCGGCTGCTGCCAGACGCCCGGCGGCTGCTGGAGCGCCTCGGGCTGAGCGCCTACGTGCACCTGTTCCTGTCCGCCGAGTACGCGGGCTTCGCCGAACTGCGCACCGCGGTGGCCGGCTGGTGGGACTTCCCGGCGATCGAGGCGCAGTACGCGGCCTTCGACGACGCCTGGCGCCCGGTCGCCGCCGAACTGCGCGGCCGGCCGCGGGTCGACCCGGTCGAGGCGTTCCGCGACTACGTCCCGATGCTCACCCAGTGGCGCCGGCTGCCCTACCTGGACCCGGGCCTGCCCGAACCGCTGCTGCCCGCCGACTGGAACGCCGTCGCCGCGCGGGCCGTCTTCACCGAGCTGCACGCGCTGCTCGCCGAGCCCAGCCTGCGGCACGTCGAGAAGGTCACCGGCCTGCCAGCCGGCGCCCCACCCCACCAGGAGCCGCGATGACCGACCCCGCCCCCGCCGACCTCCTCGTCCGCGCCGCCGCCGTCCACACCCTCGTCCCCGGCCGGCCGCCGCAGCGGGCGATCGCCGTCACCGGGGCACGGATCACCGCCCTGTCCCCCGACCCGCACGGCCTGGACGACCTGGTCGGACCGGCCACCGAGGTCCTGGACGCCCCCGCCGCGACGGTGCTGCCCGCCTTCGACGACACCCACACCCACCTGATCCTGGCCGGCCACAGCGTCCACGGCGTCCCCGTCCACCGGGCGCGCGACCTCGCCGCGTTCCTCGGCCTGATCCGCGAACGCGCCGCCCAGACCCCGCCCGGCCAGTGGATCCACACCACCGTCAACTGGCAGGAGGTGCTGCTCGCCGAGCAGCGGCTGCCCACCACCGCGGAACTGGACGAGGCCACCGCCGACCACCCCGTCCTGGTCCGTCGCGGCGCCTACAACATGGTGCTCAACTCGGCCGCGCTGCGCCTCGCCGGCATCACCGCCGACACCCCCGACCCGCCCGGCGGCCTGCTCGAACGCGACGACCGGGGGCGACTCACCGGGCGGCTGGTCAACAAGGCGGTCGAACTGGTCGAGCGGGTGCTGCCGCGCCCCGCGCTCGCCGAACGGGTGGCCGGCCTGCGCGCCGCCTCCGCCGACTACGCCGCCACCGGCATCGGCACCGTCCGCGACTGCCTCGTCCCGGTCGAGGACCTCGACGTGCTGCTCGCGGCCCGGGCCGCCGGCGCGCTCGCCGTCCGGGTCCGGGCGCTGGTCTCCGGCTTCGCCGCCCGCACCCCCGAGCAGGTCGACGAGCTGCTGGACCGGATGGACGCCTGGCGCGCCGCCGGCGAGGACGACGACCTGCTGCGGCTGTGGGGGGTGAAGTTCGGCATCGACGGCGGCTTCGAGGCCGGCGCGCTGGAGGAGCCGTACCAGGACCGGCCCTGCTACCACGGCCGGCTGCTCTGGGAGCCGAAGGAGCTGGTCGCGGCCGTCGACCGGGTGGTCGGGCGCGGCTGGCGGGTCGGCGTGCACGCCTGGGGCGACCGCGGCCTGCGCACCCTGCTGGACGTCTTCGAGGAGGTGCTCGACCAGCGCCCCGGCCTGCCGCCCGGCACGCTGGTGGTCGAGCACGGCGGACTGGCCCGGGCCGACCAGCGGGCCCGGGCGATCGCGCTCGGCGTACCCGTCACCGTGCAGCACCCGCTGCTGCACGACGGCGCGCTCGCCCAGCAGCGGGCCTGGGGCGAGGAGCGGACCGCCGGGATCTTCCCGCTGCGCGAATGGCTCGACGAGGGCGCGCTGCTGGCCGCCGGCTCGGACTTCCCGGTCGGCCCGTACGGCGCGATGGTGTCGGTGTGGGGCATGACGACCCGCCGGACCACCGCCGGGGTGGTGGGGCCCGAGCACGCCGTCGACCGGGCCGAGGCGGTCGCGCTGCACACCGTCCACGCGGCCCGGCTGATGGGCGAGAGCGCCGAACGCGGCAGCCTGCGGCCGGGGGCGCTGGCCGATCTGACGGTGTGGCCGGTCGATCCGCTGAGCTGCCCGGTGGACGTGCTGCGCGAGCTGCGGCCCGAGCGCACGGTCGTCGGCGGGCGGACCGTCCACCCGGCCCAGGCCTAAGGACCGTCCGGCCGGACCTCCTGGAGCAGCCCCCAGGTGAAGTCGGCGGTGCACGGGCGCGCCCGCCCGTCGGCGTCCGGGGCGGTGAAGTCGAGCTGGAAGCGGGTCGGCGCGCTGCCCTCGCGCGGCCGGGCGGGCGGAAACGCGGCGCCCAGGTCGGCGACCACGCAGCTCCACGGCGCGAGGTCGGCGAGGGTGCGCAGCCCGGGCGCCGGGGCGTCCGGTCCGCGCACCAGCCACTCGTTCAGCAGCGGCCGACCGGCCTGCGCCGGACCGAGCAGGCTCTCGAAGCGCAGCTCGGGCCAGAGCGGCAGCGCCCACTGCCGCGCGGTGCAGGCGAGGTCCCCGATCCGGCGCGGCACCACCGCCTGCGGCGGGCCGAGGACGGCGGCGCAGCGGTCGGCGCCGCGTGGGAACCGGGGCGAGCGGACCATCGCCTGCCAGCGCTTGTTCGCCTCCCGCATGGCGGCCCGGGTCGCGCCGAGCCGCCGCACGGCCTGCTCGACCGGTTCCGGGTTGAAGTCGGCCATCCGGCGCAGCAGCACGAGCTGGAACTCGGTGGCCCCGAAGCCGTGGATCGCCATGGCAGCAGGGTAGTGCCCGGGGCGTGGCACCGCCCTGCCGCCGAAGCGTTCGACCGTCGAAGGGGTCGAACGCCGAAGGGGTCGAACGTCGGGGCCGTCAGCCCCCGACGTAGGCCGCGAGGTGCTCGCCGGTGAGGGTGGAGCGGGCGGCGATCAGGTCGGCGGGCGTGCCCTCGAAGACGATCCGGCCGCCGTCGTGGCCGGCGCCCGGGCCGAGGTCGATGATCCAGTCGGCGTGCGCCATCACCGCCTGGTGGTGCTCGATGACGATGACCGACTTACCGGAGTCCACCAGCCGGTCGAGCAGCCCGAGCAACTGCTCGACGTCGGCGAGGTGCAGGCCGGTGGTCGGCTCGTCGAGGACGTAGACGCCGCCCTTCTCGGCCATGTGGGTGGCCAGCTTGAGCCGCTGCCGCTCGCCGCCGGACAGCGTGGTGAGCGGCTGGCCGAGGCTGAGGTAGCCGAGCCCGACGTCGGCGAGGTTGGCGAGGATGCGGTGCGCGGCCGGGATGCGGGCCTCGCCGGTGCCGAAGAACTCCTCGGCCTCGGTCACCGGCATCGCGAGCACCTCGCTGATGTCGCGGCCGCCGAGGTGGTACTCCAGCACCGAGGCCTGGTAGCGCTTGCCCTCGCACTCCTCGCAGGTGCTGGCCACGCCGGCCATCATCGCCAGGTCGGTGAAGACCACCCCGGCGCCGTTGCAGTTGGGGCAGGCGCCCTCGGAGTTGGCGCTGAACAGGGCCGGCTTGACGCCGTTGGCCTTCGCGAAGGCCTTGCGGATCGGCTCCAGCAGCCCGGTGTACGTCGCCGGGTTGCTGCGCCGGGAGCCGCGGATGGCGCCCTGGTCGACGGACACCACGCCCGCGCCCGTGGGGATCGAGCCGTGCACCAGCGAGCTCTTCCCGGAGCCGGCGACGCCGGTGATCACGGTCAGCACCCCGAGCGGGATGTCGACGTCGACGTCGCGCAGGTTGTTCGCCCTCGCGCCGCGGATCTCCAGGGTGCCGTTCGGCTCGCGCACCGCCTTGCGGACCGCGGCCCGGTCGTCGAAGTGGCGGCCGGTGACGGTGCCGCTGGACCGCAGCCCCTCGACGGTGCCCTCGAAGCAGACCGAGCCACCCGCCGTCCCGGCGCCGGGTCCGAGGTCGACGACGTGGTCGGCGATCGCGATGGTCTCCGGCTTGTGCTCCACGACCAGCACCGTGTTGCCCTTGTCCCGCAGCCGCAGCAGGAGTTCGTTCATCCGCTGGATGTCGTGCGGGTGCAGGCCGGTGGTGGGCTCGTCGAAGACGTACGTGACGTCGGTGAGCGCCGAGCCGAGGTGCCGGATCATCTTGACCCGCTGCGCCTCGCCGCCGGACAGCGTGCCGGACGGCCGGTCGAGCGAGAGGTAGCCCAGCCCGATCTCCACGAACGAGTCGAGGGTGTGCCGCAGGGTCCCGAGCAGCGGCGCCACGGCCGGCTCGTCGAGGTCGCGGACCCAGGCGGCCAGGTCGCTGATCTGCATCGCGCAGGCGTCGGCGATGCTGGTCCCGCCGATCAGCGACGACCGGGCCGCCTCGCTGAGCCGGGTGCCACCGCAGTCGGGGCAGGCGGTGAAGGTGACCGCCCGGTCGACGAACGCCCGGATGTGCGGCTGCAGCGCGTCCCGGTCCTTGGTGAGCATCGACTTCTGGATCTTCGGGATCAGCCCCTCGTAGGTGAGGTTGACCCCGTTGACCTTGACCTTGGTCGGCTCGCGGTGGAGGAAGTCCTGCATCTCCTTCTTGGTGTACTTGCGGATCGGCTTGTCCGGGTCGAGGAAGCCCGAGTTCGCGTAGATCCCCACCGTCCACCAGCTGTCGGTCTTCCAGCCGGGGATGGTGATCGCGCCCTCGGAGATCGACTTGGTGTCGTCGAAGAGCTGGGTGAGGTCGATGTCGGAGACGCTGCCGCGGCCCTCGCAGCGCGGACACATGCCGCCGGTGATGCTGAAGCTGCGCCGCTCCTTGACGGTCTTCCCGCCGCGCTCGACGGTGACGGCGCCCGCCCCGCTGATCGAGGGGACGTTGAAGGAGAACGCCTTGGGCGAGCCGATGTGCGGCTGCCCGAGCCGGCTGAAGAGGATCCGCAGCATCGCGTTGGCGTCGGTGGCGGTGCCGACCGTGGAGCGGGGGTCCGCGCCCATCCGCTGCTGGTCGACGATGATCGCGGTGGTCAGCCCCTCCAGTACGTCGACCTCGGGCCGCGCCTGGGTCGGCATGAAGCCCTGGACGAAGGCGCTGTAGGTCTCGTTGATCAGCCGCTGCGACTCGGCGGCGATCGTGTCGAACACCAGGGAGCTCTTGCCGGAGCCGGAGACGCCGGTGAACACCGTCAGCCGCCGCTTCGGGAGCTCGACGCTGACGTCCTTGAGGTTGTTCTCGCGCGCGCCGTGCACGCGGATCAGGTCGTGACTGTCGGCACCGGGTGCCGCCGGCGGCTGCGCGGCCGTCCTCGTGGGCTTGCTCATCGTCTTCCCCATCTGTGCGGCGGAGCCGCCGTCGCGGTGGCTGATCACCGGCCGCCGCACCGGGGAGGGGAGCCCCGTCCACCGGTGCCGGCCAGGCATGGCGGAAGCCTAACCGCCGTCCCGAGGACGGCCCGGCCGGTGGGCCCGCGGATCGGCGTCCGGTACCGGCCGCACGGCGTGGCACGATCGCAGGGGCGGCCGGACGGGGGAAGCCCGCCCGACCGCCCCGGTCGGCCTCAGTCCTTCACCACGCCGGCCGGCGTCAGTCCTTCACCGCGCCGGCGGGCGTCAGTCCTTCACCGCGCCCGCCAGCCCGGACACCAGCTTGCGCTGGACCGCGATGAAGAAGATCAGCACCGGCACCGTCATCAGCGTCGACGCCGCCATGATGCCGCCCCAGTCGTTCTCGTCCGGCTTGAAGAAGACCAGCAGCGCGGACGGCAGGGTCTGGTTCTGGGTGGCGCTGATGATGAAGGTCTTCGCGAAGACGAAGTCGTTCCACGCGGCGATGAAGGAGAACACGCTGGTCGCGGCGAGGCCCGGGGCCACCAGCGGCAGCAGGATCCGCCACAGGATGCGGGTGCGGCTGGCGCCGTCGATCTGCGCGGCCTCCTCGATCGACACCGGCACGGCCGCGACGAAGCCGCGCATCATCCAGATGCCGAACGGCAGCGAGAAGGCCAACTGCACCAGGATCAGCGAGGCGAGGGTGTTCAGCCCGATGCCCGGCGCGAACCGGCCGGCGTCACGGAACATGAAGAACAGCGGGATGGTGAGCGCCTCGACCGGGATCATCTGGGCGATCAGGAACATCACCATGATGGTGGTGCGGAACCTGAACCGGAACCTGGTCACGGCCACCGCCGCCAGGAACACCACGACGGCCGAGAGCACCACCACCGACAGCGCGATGACCAGACTGTTCACGAAGTACCGGCCGAAGCCGTCCACGCTGAGCACCTGGCGGAAGCTCTCCAGCGTGGGGTGGGCCGTCCACGGCTTCGGATCCAGCGACCGCACCTCGCCCTTGGGCTTGAACGCGGACAGCACCATCCAGAAGATCGGGAAGGCGGTGACCACGGCCAGCACGATCGCGCCGGTGTTGGCGGCGAGCCGCCAACGGCCGCGGGTGTTGCGGGCTCGGGTGCTACCGGGCCGGGTGTTGCCGGTTCGGGTGTCCCGAACGGGGTTCAGAGTGCTCACAGTTCGTTCCCCGTCCGTCGCAGGGTGCGGATGTAGAGGACCGTCGGGATCACCAGGATCAGCAGCATGATCACGCCGATCGCCGCGCCGAGCCCGTACTGCGAGGAGGCGAACGCCTTCTGGTACGCGTACACGTTGAGCACCAGGTTCTGGCCGGCGATGCCGCCGCCCTCGGTCATCACGTAGATCTGGGTGAAGACCTTGAAGTCCCAGATCACCGACTGGATCACCACGATGGTCAGGATCGGCCGCAGCATCGGCGCGGTGATCCGGCGGAAGGTCGTCCAGGTGTTGGCGCCGTCCAGGGCGGCGGCCTCCATGATCTCCTCCGGGATCGCCCGGATCCCCGCGTAGAGGGTGACCATCACGAAGGGGAAGGAGTGCCACACCACGACGGCGCCGACGATCAGGAACGCCGTCCACTTGTCGTAGAACCAGTTGAACTCGTGGAAGCCGGTGAGCCCGAGCTTCACCAGCGTGTGGTTGACCAGGCCGAGGTTGGTGTCGAACAGGAAGCTCCACACCGTCGAACCGGTCATCGCCGGAGCCGCCCAGGCCGCCATCGCGGCGGTGGTCAGCACCAGCCGGGGCCACCGCCCGACCTTGGTCAGCAGGACGGCGAGGGTCGCGCCGACGGCCAGGGTGGCGACCACGCAGAACGCGGCGAAGCCGACCGTCTGCAGCAGCACCGACCAGAACTGGCCGTCGCTCAGGATCTTCGAATAGTTGCCGAAGCCGACGAAGGAGGTCGGGGCGCCCCCGGAGGCCTGGGCCTGCCCGAAGTCCAGCACGGACAGCAGGCCCAGCTGGTAGATCGGGTAGGCGACCAGCGGGATCAGGATGACCGCGGCCGGCAGGAGCAGCAGCAGCGGGGGCCGGCGGCGCCGGCCGCCCGAGGGTGCGGCCGGCGCCGTGCCCCCACGGCGCCCGCGCGGGGAAGGCGGCGCCGTCGGGGCGGTCGTGGTGGATGCGGACACGTGCGGGACCTGCTCTCTTCCGCGGACCAGGAGGTCGGTGCGGGACCAGGAGGTGGTACGGAACCAGGGGTTGGTACGGGGGTTGGAGGCGGGGCCGGGGGTCGGAGGCGGGTGCGCGGCCGCCGTCAGTGCGCGGCGAAGGCCGAGGTGATCTGGTTCGCGGCGTCGCCCGAGGCCTTCGCCACGTCCGCCTTGCCGGTGACCACCTGCTGCAGCATGGTCGGGATCACCGCCTGGGCGTCGATCTGCGCCCACGCCTGGTCGAGCGGGACGAACCTGGTGCCGGCCGCGATGGTGTCGGTGAACGGCTTCAGGAAGGCATCCTTGGCGGCGACCTTGCCGCTGACGGACTTGAGCGTCGGCAGGTTGCCCATCGCGTCGTACATCTGCTCCTGGTACGCCGGGCCCGCCAGCAGTTCGGCGAATTCAAGGGCGAGCGTGCGGTGCTTGGCCGCCTTCATCACGCCGAGGTTGTTGCCGCCCGCGAACGCCGGGGCGATCGAGCCGGCCTTCTCCCCGGGCAGCGGCACCACGCCGTACTTGCCCTTCACCGGGCCCCCGTCGACCTTGCTGCGGCTGGAGTTGGGCAGGATCGCCATCGCCGACTTGCCGGCCGCGAACAGGTCGACGGTCTTGCCGCCGGTGAGGTCGGCGCACTGCTGGGCGGGGCAGCCGTCGGCGCCGAAGAGATCGGTGTAGCGCTTGATCCCGGCCTGCGAGGCGGGCGAGTTGATGGCCGCCTTGTACGCGGAACCGTCCTTGGCGGCGATGTCGCCGCCCGCGTCCCAGACGAACGGCAGCGCCCCGAAGGTGTACTTGCCGCCGACGGCGATGCCGAAGGTGTCGGGGTTCGCGGCGTGGATCTTCTGGGTGGCGGTGACAAGTTCGGCGTACGAGGTCGGCGGGGTCAGCCCGGCCTCGGTGAACAGGTCGCTGCGGTAGTAGAGCGCGCGCACGGCGACCCACCAGGGCAGGCCGTACGTCTTGCCGTCCACCACGGCGGTCTTGACGATCGCCGGGTCGAGGTCGCCCTTGTCCTGCCACTTGTCGAGGTCGGCGCCGATCTCGGCGAGGCCACCGGCCGCGACGTAGCCGGGGAGGTCGGTGTTGCCGAACTCGACCAGGTCCGGGGCGCTGCCCGGGTCGTTGAAGGCGCCCTTCATCTTGGCCGCGCGGGCGGAGGCGTCGGTGTCGATGTAGCTGACCTTGACGGTGACGCCCTGGTGGGAGGCCTGGAACTCGCTCACCGCCTTGCCGACCACGGCCTCCTTGGCCGCGTTGCCCGCCTCGTTGTACAGCCAGACCTGGAGGGTGCCGGTCCGGTCGTCGGCGGCCTTGTCGCCGGCCGGCGCGGCGGTGCCCGGCGCGCAGGCGGTCGCGGCGAGGCAGCTGGCGGCGAGCACGGCGGCCGCGGCAGTCCGTCTGATGAGTCGCATGGGTGGAGAACCTCCCCTCCCGACAGTTGCCGCCGAGACGTGCGCCGCTGGGGACGGGTACGTCGAAGCAGGCCCTGACCGGGGCCGATGGTGGGTGTGGGTGGAGGACGGCCCGGACGCGTTGGGGGGCGTCCCGGGCAGGCCGGTACGGGGGTACGGCAGGGCGGACCGTTCGGGTGGGGCGGCGGCGCCTGCTCGATGGCAGGGACGTTAAGCGCGGGCGATCGGCGCCAACAAGAGGGGGTTCGGGAAGTTTTGCACTGCACAACGTTGTGTCGAAGAAGTGGCGTTGCGGACGCGAACGGGTACCTTCTGACAACCGCCGCCGTCGAGCGGGGGGAACACCGGCAGCACGCGGCAGCAGCACACGGCTGCAGTACACGGCGCTGGCACTCGGCAGCGGAACGAGACAGGGACGGACCACCCATGACGGAGACGGGGCCCGACGCGGAGACCGAGCGGCCCGCGGGCACGGCGGCCGACGGACCCACCGGCGCTGCGGCCGAACGACCCTCGGGCGCAGCCGCCGGGCGCAAACCCGCGACCGAACGCAACCAGTCGTCCTCGCTGCGCCGCGCGCTCGCCGTCCTCGGCCACGTCCGCGACCACAGCGACGGGCGCGGCGTCCCGCTCGCCCAACTCGCCGAAGCGCTCGGCCTCAACAAGAGCACCGTGCTGCGGCTCGCGGGCCCGCTGCTCGACGAGCACCTCCTCGACCGCGACCGCGAGACCGGCTGGTTCCGGCTCGGCCACGGCTCGCTGCGCCTTGGCCAGGCCTACCTCTCCACCCTCGACCTGCGCAGCGTCGCCGCCGAACACCTGCGCCGACTCCAGCGCGAGGCCGGCGAAACCGTCCACCTGACCGTCTGGCAGGCCCCCGGAATCGTCTACCTGGACAAGGTCGAAGACGAGACCAACGTCCGCATGGCCTCCCGCGTCGGCAGCCGGGCCCCCGCCTACTGCACCGCCACCGGAAAGGCCATCCTCGCCTGGCTGCCCGACGAGGCCGTCACCGAGGTCGTCGCCGCAGGCCTGCGCCCGGTCACCGCCTGGACCATCTCCGACGAGACCCGGCTGCGCGCCGACCTCGCCCGGATCCGCGCCCGCGGCTACTCCATCGACGACCGCGAGAACGAACCCGAGGTCCGCTGCGTCGCCGCACCGATCTTCGACCACGCCGGCGAGGTCACCGCCGCCCTGTCGGTCTCCGGCCTGACCTCCCGCATGACCGCCGCCCGCGTCCGCGCCCTCGGCCCCGTCGTCGCCCAGGCCGGGCTGCGGATCTCCCGCGAACTCGGTTCCGACCGCCAGCCGTCCTGAGCCCCGGCCCGGCCCTTGGGTTCTAGCGGTCGTCGCAACACCCGAGCTCAAGGTGTGCGATGGACTTCGAGATCCGAGGGGACCGGAAGCCGCAGGGGCCCAGGAAGCTCCGCGGCGAGCGGGAGGAATACTTCCGGCTCGTGCAGCAGGGCTACAGCAACAGAGAGGCGTCCCGGCTCGTGGGTATCCACGAGCGGACCGGTCGTGAGTGGCGCCACGGCCGGCCCGAGGGGCGTGTGAAGAGGCCGAGGCCGCCCGCGCGGGCGGCCGTCCCCTCACCGTCCGGGCCGTCCCGGTACCTGCGCGAGGACGAACGCATCCACATCGCCGACCGGCTGCGGGAGAAGGCCACCGTCCGCGCGATCGCCGCCGAACTGGGCCGCAGCCCCTCCACGGTCAGCCGGGAGATTCGCCGCAACCGCCATCCAGGCAGCGGCAGTTACCGGCCCCACGCCGCGCAGGCCCGCGCCGACGCCCGCCGGCCCCGGCCCAAACCCGGCAAGATCAGCCAGAGCCCGCAGCTACGGGACTTCATCCAGCGCCAACTGGACCGGAAATGGAGTCCGGAGCAGATCTGCCAGGCTCTGCGGGACACCTTCCCCGAGCGGCCGGAGATGCACGTGGCCCACGAGACCGTCTACCAGGCCCTCTACATCCAAGGACGGGGCGAACTGCGGCGCGAGCTGGCCGGTGCCCTGCGCAGCGGCCGCGCCCGCCGCGTCCCCCAGCGCCAGGCCGACTGCCGCAGGCCTCGCTTCATCGACCCGATGGTCATGATCAGCGAACGCCCCGCCGAGGTCGAGGACCGGGCGGTGCCCGGGCACTGGGAGGGCGACCTGATCCTCGGCAAGGACGGCGCCTCCGCGATCGGCACCCTGGTCGAACGCGCCACCCGCTACGTCATGCTCCTGCACCTGCCCCACGGCCGCACCGCCGAGCGCGTGCGCGACGCCCTGGTGGAGACCGTGCGGACCCTGCCGACGCATCTGGTGCGGTCGCTGACCTGGGACCAGGGCTCCGAGATGGCCTCCCACGGCTCGTTCACCGTCGCCACCGGCGTCCCGGTCTACTTCTGCGACCCGGCCAGCCCCTGGCAGCGCGGCTCCAACGAGAACACCAACGGCCTCCTGCGGCAGTACTTCCCCAAGGGCACCGACCTGTCCGCCCACACCCCGGAACACCTGACCCACGTCGCCGCCGAACTCAACAGCCGCCCACGCAAAACGCTCGGCTGGGAAACCCCAGCCGAGCGCCTGCATAAACTCATCGCGGCCTGATCAAACCGACCACGTGTTGCAACGACCCCTAGAAACCGCCGCCCAGGCCGGGGCTTCCGGGCTTCCGGGCTTCCGGCCGGGGCTATTCCGAGGGCAGCAGGACCCGCTGCTCCACCGGGGAGGACAGGATCACCGACGTCGCCGTCCGACCGAGCACGGAGATCGCCTCCCCAAAAGCAAACAAGGCCCGGCACCTTTAGAAAGGCGCCGGACCTCATCCGACAATTGGAGCGCCAGGCCCGGATCGCACGGACTCTTCCTACTGAAAGTAGGACGTGCTCTGGTAGCACCACTGACGCCTGACGAGGAATCATCTCCCTCGCGACACCCAGAACAATACCAGCCCCACACCCACACACCGAACCCCGACCAACCCGCACCCCAAAAGCAAACAAGGCCCGGCACCTTTAGAAAGGCGCCGGACCCCGTCCGACAATTGGAGCGCCAGGCCCGGATCGCACGGACTCTTCCTACTGAAAGTAGGACGTGCTCTGGTAGCACCACTGACGCCTGACGAGGAATC
>NZ_JBFBHW010000016.1:0-2420 GCF_040685395.1 Kitasatospora sp. NPDC088779
GTCCCCCACCGCGGGGGGGGCGGTTGTCCCCCCCCCGGGGGGGGGGCGCGGGGGGGGCCGGCCGCGCGGGGCCCCGCGGCGGGGGCCACCGGCCCGGGGGGGGGGGGGGCCGGCCCGCCCGCGCCCCCTCTTTTCGTTCCCCGCATCGTTCCCCGCATCGTTCCCCGCGTCGTTCTCCTCGCCACCCTCTCCGCCGCCGCCTCCCGGCCGGGCGTCAAGCCGTCAGCCGCAGGAACAGGCCGGATCGGCATCCCGGTCGGCGTGCCGGGCGCCGGGGATGTGCGGCAGCCGGGCCGCCGAGACCACGCCCTCCAGGTAGCCGCGGGCCCGTTCCGTCCGGGGGTAGGCCTCCAGCAGGGCCCAGAACGCCGGGCCGTGGTCCGGCACCAGCAGGTGGGCGAGCTCGTGCAGCAGCACGTAGTCCAGGACGTACTCCGGCATGCCCTGCAGACGGTGGGAGAGGCGGATCGTCCCCTCGCTGGGGGTGCACGAGCCCCAGCGCGAGTTCTGGTTGGTGACCCAGCGGACCTGGGCGGGCCGGGCGCGATCGCCCAGGTAGGCGGCCGACAGCCCGCGCGCCCGGTCCATCAGCGCGTCGTCGCCGAGGATCCGGCGGCTCTCCTGGGCGGCGAGCTTCTCCAGCATCTGCGCGACCCAGCGCTGCTCCTCGGCGTGCGACATCCGGGCCGGGATCAGCACGATCGTGCGGTCGCCCTCGCGGTAGGCCGAGACGGTGCGGCTGCGACGGGCGCTGCGGCGCACTTCCACCCGGCCGCGGTCGTGCGGCTCCGGTGGCGCTGCGGCGGGTGGGTGCTGCGGCGACGCGGGCCTCGCCTGCTGATCCTGGTCCCGACGCCCACGCGTGCTGGGCGCCGCCACTTGCGACCCGGACGCTGCACGGGCACGCCGACGCGACGCCGGTGGATGGGAGTCCCGCTCGGCTGCCATGGCACACGACGTTACCCGGTACCACGGACAGAAGTCCGGTGCCGTGGCCGAAATCTTTCATGGAGTGATCGGGAACGAAAAGTCGACGGCGGATGTCCGGAAACCGGCGCCGGAGCGGATGGGCGGTTATCCACAGGGTCTGCGAACAGATGATGTGATCATGAGCCTGGGCCTGTGGATAACTTTGCGCACGACGTCGGCGCGATGGGGCATGCTGCGGTCAGCCGTCCGGAAACGATCGGAAGGGAGATCGCCGTGCGCCTCGTACTGAAGCCCGCCCTGTCCCGCAGCTGGCGGGACTCCGACACCCTGCAGTTCGGGACCATCACCCGCTACGCCGGGGTGCTCGGCCAGGCCGACAAGACCCTCTGCGACTTCCTCGGCCTGGTCGACGGGACCAGGGACCGCCCCGAACTGCTGGAGGCCGGCGAGCAGCTCGGCCTCGGCCGGGAGCCCGCCGACGCACTGCTGACCGACCTGGAGGAGACCGGGTTACTGGACGACGCGGAGGCGGCCGGCACCGCACTGGCCCGCTTCCCCCAGCCCCACCGGGACCTGCTCGGCCCCGACCTCGCCTCGCTGTCCCTGGTCCACTCCGGCCCCGGCGCCGCACCGGCCGTCCTGGCCCGGCGGGCAGGCGCCCGGATCGAGGTCCGCGGCGCGGGCCGGGTGGGCGCCGCCGTGGCGGCCGTGCTCTCGGCCGGCGGGGCGGGCACGGTCACCGTGGTGGACGGCGGCCGGGTGCGCCCCGGGGACTGCTCCCCGGCAGGACTGCCGCCGGGGGACGTCGGGCGGCTGCGGTTGACGGCCGCCCGGGAGGCCGTGCAACGGGCGGCGGGCCGACCACTGGTGCCCGTGCCCCGGCGAAAGCCCGACGGGCCGCCGCCCGACCTGGTGGTGCTCGCGCCCCGGGACGGGAGCGGGGCGTTCGCCGGCGGGACGTACGAGGCCCGACTGCTGCTCCGGGCCGGGGTGCCGCACCTGTACGTCGGAGTGGTCGAGGAGTTCGGGGTGGTCGGGCCCCTGGTGCTGCCAGGGGTGTCGGCCTGCGGACACTGCCTGGTCCTGCGCCGGGAGGACGAGGACGCCGCCTGGCCCCGGATCCTGGCCCAGCTGGCGGACGGCGGGCCCGGCCGGGCGCGCACCCCGGCCTGCGACACGGCCCTGGCCACGATGGTGGCCGGCCTGGCGGCGCTGCACGTCCAGGTCCACCTGGACGGCGGGCGGCCCCCGAGCGTGGACGGGTGGTGCGAGGTGTCGGCCGGCGAAGGGATGCCACGACGTCTGCGACTGCGCGGACACCCGGACTGCGGGTGCCTCTGGCAGCCGCAGCCACCGAGGTGAGGAGGAGAGGAACCTGCCGGGCGCGGGCCTGGCCGAGGAGAGAACCTACCGGGCGCGGGCCCGGCGGCTGCGAGGCTCGGCAGCCGCCCGGCCCCACGCCACGGCGGACCGGGCCGGCGCCCGGCCAG